>JAADGJ010000001.1 GCA_013152435.1 Chloroflexota bacterium
CATCCTGATCTCCTTGGTGTGGACGTGTTAGTATACGACTATGTTAGCAAACTCCCCCTTTCTTTGTAAACCTATATCAGGACGACACACCTCCCCTCCACGGAAAATCCCACTTTCCCGGTCTGCACCCGCCTTTACCCGGCCCTTTCCGAAGGACCCAGGCCGAGGCCGGGCAGGTCGAAGGCGGGAGAAGGACTTTTTTCCGGAGAGGTTCCGCCCCTCCGGCCTCCCCACAGCAAAAACAACGGCATTTCTCAGACACGCTCCCAGACGCCAAGATGACCACCCTTCAAGCAGAGCGCCGGGCACACCGCTCCTCACGCCGAAAAATGGGGTTTCCCTAACTTTTCGGAACAATTCCTTGGTTTGACAACGTGATGAGCGGGATGCTATACTGACGCCAGTCGTTCCGCCTACATCCTCACCATCCAGACGACAACGCAACACCATTCTCCCCTTTTCTACATAACCAGGAGGCCTATCATGCCCGAGCAGGAAACGTTTTACTACGCTGGCGGGCGTAAGATCCCCCTCCAACGAGACCCTGAACGTTACGCCGTCCGCTACCGGGAGCCCGAGGTGACCACGCGGTCCGCCCGCTCCGCTGTGGAGTCCGAACGAGAGGAGGCCGAGCGAGCCGCCGGCGCCGTCGAGCGGGTGGAAGTCCCCCGTCGCAATCTGGTCATCCTGCGCTGCCAAACGGTCACAACACGCAACGCGGAGGGAAAAACGGCACACCCGGAGGACCTGGCCCATCGGTCCGACGTGGAGTTCGTCACCCCCGTCTACCGGGAGACGACACAAGGGCTCCAGCTGATCCCCACGGACGAGTTCAACGTGCGATTCAAGCCGGACGTGACGCCCGAACAGATCGCCGAGCTCAACGCCCAGTATGACGTCGAAATCGTGCGTCAGAGCAAATGGTCCCCCCAGGAGTATATCCTGCGCGTGACCAACCCACAAGAGCGCAGCGTGATCGACGTGGCCAACGCTTACTATGAAAGTGGGCTCACCGAGTGGGCCGAACCCAACTTCCTGACGGAGGGCCGCAAACATTTTTTACCAAATGACCCGCTCCTGGCCCACCAATGGCACCTGGAGAACACCGGCCAGGGCGGGGGAACCGCCGGCGAGGACGTCCACGCCCAAGAAGCATGGGATATCACGAGGGGCGACCCGGACATCACCATCGCGATCCTGGACGACGGCGTAGACGTGGACCATCCCGATCTGGCAGCCAACATCCATCCCGCAGGGTACGACTTCTTCGATGACGATGATAACCCTCGGCCGCGCTATTTCGCGGCCCCCTATAACGAGACCAACGACAATGACATCCATGGCACACCCTGCGCAGGGGTGGCAGCCGCCTGCGGGAACAACGGCACCGGCGTAGCCGGCATCGCCTATCAGTGCCGCATCCTGCCCATCAAGATCTGGGGAGCTCCCAGCCTGGCCCCCAACAGCGTGATCGCCGACAGCATCCGCTACGCCGCCCAACACGCGGCCGTGCTCAGCGGGTCGTGGTCCAGCGCCGAAAGCGACACGGTCCGCCAAGCCATCGAGGATGTGAGCCAACACGCACGCAACGGCCGGGGGGTGCTGGTCTTCTTCTCCTCGGGGAACGATCCCGCCTGGCGGGGCCGCTCCGTGGCGTTCCCCGCTCGAGTCGACGCCGCCATCGCGGTGGGCGCCTCCACGAATCAAGGGCGTCGCTCCGGATATTCCAACTACGGCCCGGAGCTGGACTTCGTCGCCCCCAGCAACGGCGGCACCCAGGGGATCTGGACCACGGATGTGTCCTACACCGACCGCGGCTACAATCTGGGAGACGACGGATCGGGCGGCGATGACGGGCTGTACACGAACTCGTTCGGGGGGACCTCCTCCGCATGCCCACTGGCAGCCGGTGTGGGCGCGCTGGTGCTCTCCGTACGTCCGGATCTCCCGGCGGCGCTGGTGCGCCGGATCCTGCGGGAGACCTGCGACAAGATCGGCAACCGACCTTATGTCAATGGGCGCAATGATGAGTACGGATGGGGGCGGATCAATGCGCACCGGGCCGTCTCCACCGCCCGATTCGCTCCCATCGGCAACCGGCGCAGCAAGGAGATGCACCGAGCGTGGTGCCCGTGGGCCCGCCGGATGGCCGACCACAACAAGGTGTACTTCCTCTCCGTGGAAGAGGGACTGGACGCGGGGTACAACGGCTGCTGGTATTGCCTGCGCCCGTATGACACCGGATGACCTGAGACGGCAGCCGGACAAATGCCAAAACGTTGGGGCGCACGATCGTGCGCCCCAACGTCAAAGACATGCCCTTCTCGTGGACGAGCGCTATTCCTCCTCCAGACGCAACATGGTGAAGAAGGCCTCCTGCGGGATCTCCACACGTCCCACCTTCTTCATGCGTTTCTTGCCCGCCTTCTGCCTCTCCAGCAACTTGCGCTTACGGGTCACATCGCCCCCATAGCACTTCGCCAGCACATCCTTGCGCAGCGCCTTCACGTTCGCACGGGAGATCACCTTCTTCCCCACCGCCGCCTGGATCGGGACCGTGAACAGCTGACGGGGGATCACTTCCTTCATCTTAGAGACCAGCCGCTGTCCCTTGATGTACGCCTGGTCACGATGCACGATCATGGAGAGGGCATCCACCGGCTGCTGGTTCACCAGCACGTCCAGCCGGACCATGTCCGCCGGCCGGTAGCCGTCAAACTGATAGTCCAGCGAGGCATACCCTCGCGTGCGGGCCTTCAACTCATTGTAGAAATCCACCAGGATCTCGCCTAGCGGGATCTTATACGTCAACAGCACCCGGCGCTGATCCAGATACTCCTGGTTCTTGAATTCGCCGCGCCGTCGGGTCACCAGCTCCATCACCGTGCCGATGAACTCCGTCGGCGTGAAGATGGAGATCTCCACCCACGGCTCGGCGATCTCCTCGATCTCGTTCTCGGGCGGCAGATCCGCCGGGTTGTCCACGATGATCTCCTCGCCGTTGGTCTTGCGCACCCGATACTCCACCGACGGAGCCGTAAACACGATATCCAGATCGTACTCCCGCTCCAGCCGCTCCTGCACGATCTCCATATGGAACAGCCCCAGGAACCCGCAGCGGAAGCCAAACCCCAGGGCCTGCGAGGTCTCCGGCTGGAAGGTCAGCGCCGCATCGTTGAGCTGAAGCTTCTCAAGCGCCTCTCGCAGCAGATTGTAATCCTCGCCCTCGGCGGGATATACGGAGGCGAAGACCATGGGCTTCATCGGCCGATAGCCGGGGAGCGGCTCGGTCGCCGGGTTCGCCGCCAGGGTGATGGTATCCCCCACCCGACACTCCTGCACCGTCTTCAGCCCCGTGGCGATGTACCCCACCTCCCCCGCCGACAGTTCGCCGGTAGGACGCATGGAGGGCGTGAACACGCCGATCTCCATCGGAAGCGTTTCCACCCCCGATGACATCAGCAGCAACGGCTCATCGGCACGAACGCGCCCGTCCACCATACGGACGTACGCGATCACGCCCTTATAGGCGTCGTAGTGAGAGTCAAAGATCAGGGCGCGCAAGGGGGCCTCGGGATCTCCCTTGGGAGGCGGGACCTGCTCCACTACCGCCCGAAGCACCTGCTCCACATTCGTGCCCTCCTTGGCGGAGACACGAATGACCGACGCCTCGTCCACGCCCAGCAGTTCGGCGATCTCGTGGGCCACCTCATCGGGGCGGGCCGCCGGGAGGTCGATCTTGTTGACCACGGGGATGATCTCCAAGTCGTGCTCCAGGGCCAGATAGAGATTGGCCAGCGTCTGCGCCTCGATGCCCTGAGAAGCATCCACCACCAGGAGGGCACCCTCGCACGCGGCCAGGGCCCGAGAGACCTCATAGGAGAAATCGACATGGCCGGGCGTATCGATCAGATTGAGCTCATAAGTCACGCCGTCCGTGTGCGTGTACACCATCCGCACGGCCGACGCCTTGATGGTAACCCCCTTCTCGCGCTCCAGATCCATGTCATCCAGGACCTGATCCCGCATCTCCCGCTCGCTCACGGTCCCGGTGATCTGTAACAGCCGATCGGCCAATGTCGACTTGCCGTGGTCGATATGTGCAATGATGCAGAAGTTTCGAATACGCTCCAGATCCATCATCATCCGATCACACAGCTATCTCGAGTACACAGCCACGAAACGATCCAACCAGGACGACAACGCCACACCCCGACTCGCAACCCCTCGCCCAATGAACTTCCAGAGGATATCCCTCACGCCCAGTCCTGCATCCCCAGCCATCGGCTACGGGCCTGATGGTAGTACAGGATCGTCTCTCGCAACCCCTCCTCCCGGGAGTACTCGGGCATCCACCCGGTGTGCTCCTTGAAGGTGGAGTAATCCACGCCCAAACGGCGGAGCTCTGTTGTCCCAGGGCGATACCGGGAGGGGTCGATGATGAGCTCCTTCTCCCCCCAGATCCCGATATCCTGCCCCACCTTCAGGATCATCTCCGCCCATGCCTTGTTGCTGATGTCGTCGCCAAACCCGTAGGCATACGTCCGGCCGGGCTCCCCGAACACGGTCGCATAGAGGTGGCCTCGCACACCATCCAGCACGTAGGTGTAATCCCGGGTCGCGTCCGGGTTGCCCATCACGACCTTATCTCGAGACAACGCCTGCGTGATGATGGTGCCGGTCAGGTAGCGTGGGCTCTGCCGGGGGCCGAAGTTGTTGAACATCCGGGTCCCGACCACCGGGACGCCATAGGCCTGGTAGTAGTTCTTGCCCAGGAAATCGGCCGCCACCTTAGACGTCGCATATGGACTCTGCGGGTTCAGCGGAGATCGCTCATCGAAGACGACCACTCCGTCCTCACGGAACCGATAGAAGTCCCGTTGATCCTCGTTGATGTTGCCGAACTCTTCGGACGTCCCCGCCAGGTCGAACTTGAAGAGCTCCAGGTCCTCGTCCACGATGGCCTGCAGCAGGTTGAGCGTGGCAATGGTGTTGTTCATGAACGTCTCCAGCGGCCGAATCCAGGACTCCCCCACATGCGCCTGGGCCGCCAAGTGGAAGATAATCGGAGGCTCCGTCGCATCCTGCTTCACGGCCCGAACGGCCGCACGGGTGGAGTAAGGATCCACCAGGTTGCCCCAATGGATAGTGACGGCCTTCAACACCTCCGGGGAGAGGTTCTGCAGGCCGCGAGAGGAGGCCCGCACGAAGATGTGCACATTGGCCCCCAGCTCCACCAAGGCATCTGTCAGATGGCTGCCGATAAAGCCCGCCGCCCCGGTGACCAGCACCGTGCGGCCTCGTAAAGTCTCTCGAATCCGGTCATCCAGTTGCATGATCCCCTCACCTGTTCAGATCTCCGCCCGTCCACGGAATCCCTCCACAGACGAGCCTCATGAGATTATACCCGAAACCGGGAACTCCGGGAAACCAACGCTTCAACCTGAATCCCGCCCACTCAGAGCGCGTCTGAAAATTTACCGACAAGGTGTCTGAGGGTCTCCCTCAACGACCAGCTCCACAGGGGGAGGTGTGGAGGGGGCCTCCCCTCCACGGAAAACCCCACTTTTCCGGCCCGCACCTGCCTCTCTCGGCCCTTTCCGAAGGACTCGGGCCGAGGCTGGGCAGGTCGAAGGCGGGAGAAAGTGTGTCGTCCTGATATAGGTTTACAAAGAAAGGGGGAGTTTGCTAACATAGTCGTATACTAACACGTCCACACCAAGGAGATCAGGATGA
>JAADGJ010000002.1:0-10386 GCA_013152435.1 Chloroflexota bacterium
GAGAAGATGCGTATACAGACACGACACCTTGCCTCGTCCCTGCAGGCGCCATGTATGCCAATATGGACGTTGGACTTTGAAAAGGCCCTATATCCCGGTCGGGGCTTTTTCAGGGTCAGTGATGGAAACCGGGAAGGCGTAATCTTGGTGCGGGTGGCGGGAGGCAGCGCCCTTCGCCACCCGCAAGGCCAGCCTTGAGGGGCGGTCGATGGCTTCCGGCGTGCCTGTGGTATACTGGTCTTGCGACGTGGTGGCCCGTGTGGGGGATCTACCCGACTGGAAGGGCCCACGGCGCGAGGAGGCAATGGCCACCGTCTTTATGAAGTGGCTGGAGACCAGCCCAAAGGATTATGACCGGGGGATCCAGATCCTCACCCTGGGACGGTTGGGGCGTCTCAAGGAGAAGATCGTCCGGGAGTATGTCCGCGCGGGGGCGCGCGTCCTGGAGATCGGGTGCGGCACCGGCGTACTCGCCGCTCGGATGGCCCGGCAGGGGGCCGTCGTGGCGGGGATCGATGCCTCCCCCGCGATGTTGGCCGAGGCCCGCAGGCGGATCGCCGCCGAGGGTTTGGGGGACCATGTAACCCTGAGGCATATGGACGCGACCCGGATCGAGGATGAGTTCCCCCCCGCTTCCTTCGATCTGATCGTCTCCACGCTGGTCTTCAGCGAGTTGCCCCCTGACGAGCAGCGTTACGTGTTGGATGCCTGCGCAGGGTTACTGGCCCCCGGCGGGCGGCTGCTGATCGCGGATGAGGTGATCCCCGCGCGCTGGCTGCCCAGGCTGCTCTTCTATCTCGTCCGCTGGCCGCTGGCCATCCTGACCTGGCTGCTCACCCGCACCTCCACCGCCGCCCTGCGCGACTTCGATTCCCTGTTGGCTCGGAGCGGATTTCGCGCTCGGCTGGTCGCCTCCTACCTGGGCGGTAGCCTGGTCCTGTACGAGATCCTCCCCGCTGATGCGGCCCAGCCGGAGGCCGAACTCCCCGCCCCTGTGGTCGGTCGTTTGCGTCATCGCGTGACCTTGCGCACCTTGTTACTTGATTTGTGGATGCTGTTTTTCCGTATCATCCCGCCCTATCCCAAGGTGCGTCCGGGGTTGTATGCCGTCGGCCATCCCGGCCCGGACTCCCCTTTGCTGGTCACCGGCAATTTCGACTTGACGGTGCGCCGTCTGGTCCGAGGGATCGACGGGCGGGCGGATGTCTGGCTGCTGGTGGCCGATTCGGCCGGGATCAACGTCTGGTGCGCGGCCGGCGGCGGCTACTTCACCGCCGAGAAGGTGATCTCCGCCGTGAGGTCCTCCCGTGTGGAGGAGGTCGTCAGCCATCACGCCCTGATTTTGCCCCAGTTATGCGCCAACGGTGTGGACGGGTGGCGGATACGGCGGGAGATCGGCTGGGGGGTGCACTGGGGGCCCGTTCGTGCGGAGGACGTCCCGGCCTACCTGGCCGCCGGGCGCAAGAAGACGGATGACATGCGATGGGTGCGGTTTCCGGTGAGGGATCGGCTGGAGATGGTCACCGTCACGTTGGGGTTCTACGGGTTGCTGATCCTGCTTCCCGTCCTGCTTTTCTGGCGGGGAATGTTCTGGCCGATCACCGCCAGCCTGGTGGGCCTCTCCTATTTCTACGCGATCGTGCACCCGTGGCTCCCGGGCCGCGATGGGCTGCTCAAGAGCATTCCGCTGACCTTGATCGCGCTGGCCGGCCTGCTCACCTATACTGTGATCTGGGATCCGCTGCCGGCGACGCGGCTGTTCAACTGGACGGTGGGACTGACTGGCCTGTCCGTCTTCACCGCCGCCGAACTGCAGGGCATGTCCCCCTTGATGCGCGGCGAGCAGGCCAATTGGGGGTGGGAGGCCATCATCGGTGTGATGCTGGGATTGATCTACTGGCTGGTCCCGCTGGCGCTGGGCTGGAGGTGAGGTCATGAGCGCTCACCCCACCCTGTGGTCCTCTCTGGCCGAGCACTGGCGGATCGCCCGTCGCCTGCGGCGGCTGCGGATCCATTTCGATCCGGAGAAGTGCGCTGGGGTCTGGCAATGCTATGAGGTCTGCCCGGTGGGCTGCTGGACGCCCGATCGTGCCCGTCGGGTGGCCGTCTTCCACGATCCGGAGCGATGTATCGCCTGTGGGGCCTGCGTGTTGCAGTGCCCGGAGAAGGCGATCGAGCTGAGGTGATCGGCTCCTGCCCGCCGGGTACCCTGGTCGCGATGGGCTGTGGGCCATCGCCCCCGTGGATGGACGGGGCAGGCCGATCGGTGGAGGACGGGATCATGGGCAGGCCCGAGGAGGGATGTCCTCCAGGGATGACTTCAAGTCGCTCTCATCGAGAAGCCCACTGGCGAATGGGCCTTCGCAGACGATCCGTATGAATTGCTCGAAATCCGTCGGGGGGGTGCTCGTCGCTTGCAGCCAGCCCAGATCCAGCAGGTAGGCCTGGCCATCGGTGTGCCAGATGACGAGCCTCTGACCTCGCGGGGCGAAGGCGTGGCCGGCCCGGCCCGAGCCCAGATCGGCCAGCGGGTGGGACGGGCGCTGCACATCCCATAGCTCGCTCTGGTCGTCGTTGTATTGGATGACGAAGTAGGCTCCATCCGAGCTGAACCACACTCGATCGGCCCTGGCGACGCTCGTGAGCTCGGCGACCAGTGAACCGTCGGCGATACGGCGCAACTCAGCGGGTTTGCGGGCGTAGCCGATCACGAAGTGGGTCGCGTCCGGGTTTGGGCTGAACGCCGTCCAGAGAACCCCTTTCGTGGCCGGCACGGGTGAGCCGTCGACCGTCCGGTGTAGCTCGGGATATCCCTTTGGCTCGCGGGTGATGAGATATCTGGCAAGCGGGTCTTTGGCGAACTCCACCTGGACGAAGCTGCCCAGTTGGCTGATGAGCGAGCCGTCGGCGGCCCGCCGGAGCTCAGCGGGCATCCCATGAGTGTACTGGACCACAAAGTAGGCGGCCTCTGGATCCGGGCTGAAATCCACTTGGGCGATCTTCACCCGTCTAGAGCCTACCTCGTTGAACGTGGCGAGCACGGATCCATCGATGGCGCTGCGTAGCTCGCCATACTCGCCGTCGTACCCGATTACCAGGCGCTCTTTTCCAAAGTACACGTCCCGGGCGTAGCCCGGGAGCGGCATGACCGAGCCATCGGCGATGCGGCGCAGCTCGACGAGGCCCTCTCGATAGCGGACCGCGAAGAAGGAGGCGGCTGGATCCGAACTGAACGAGATCTGGATAGGGACGTCGGTGAGAGACACGGGCGAGCCGTCGGCGGTGCGCAGCAGTTCGGGATAGCCGTCGCCGCATGGGACCGGGGGCAGCTCGGCGATCTCTTCCGAGCACCCCATGCTGGGATCGAGCACGTAATTCACGAGCAGGTAGGTTGCATCGGCGTCGGGGCTGAACTGCACGGAGAAGAGGAACTCGGCGCTGGCCAGGGTGGTGATGACCGAGCCATCGGATGTGCGACGCAGCTCGGCGGGGGGATCGTTCTCGTATATCTCTATCCCATACATCCCTTGCTGGGACGTTTCCACCCGATTGCCATATTGGATGGCTACATAGCTTGCGGCGGGATCCGGGCTGAAGTTTATCCGGCTGGGGCTGCCCGTGAGCGTGGCGATCAGCTGGCCGTCGGCGCTGCGACGCAGCTCACCGGGGGTGCCGTCCTCATAGCTCACCACGAAGTAGGTGGCGGCCGGGTCCGGGCTGAATTGCACCTGGGTTACTTTGCCCGTGAGCGAGGTGATGAGGGATCCCTCGGCGATACGGCGCAGCTCGCCCGGCCGGTCCCCGTAGTCGATCACGAGGCGGTCGGGGCTGAAGAAGATCGTATCCAGCCGGCCGGGAAGGGACATGGGCATGCCGTCCTCGGTCCGGCGCAGCTCTTGCGGCGCTTTCGTGTACTGGATCATTACATAGGTGGCGGCCGGGTCCGGGCTGAACTGGGCGCGAGTTATCTCGTCCGTGAGCGTGGCGATGAGCGCGCCGTCCACGGTGCGTAGCAGTTGGCCGGGGTCCTGGGATTGATCCAGCACGACCCACGAGCGATCGTCGGAGAAGTACATGGCCTTGACGTCGCCTTGGCCCAATCGGAGCAGCCGGCCGTGTCGTGCCTGGTCTTGGGCGATCTTCTCGATCAGGGCGCGTTCGCTTTGTGGGGCGAGCCTCCAGCCCTCCAGCACCAGGCGCAGGCCCAACAGGGGGTTCTCCTCGAACTTCGACTGACCCTGGACGATCAGCGCGCGTGCGTCGGCCTTCTTTTTGGCTTTCGCCGTCTCGCGCCATTGCCATCCCGCCACGACGGCGGAGATGAGGATCAACAGGATGGCGGCGATCCCCATCCCTTGCCAGAGCCGGCGCCGGCGGCGCCTCCTTGTCCGTTCCCTCCGGCTGGCGTTTACCAATCGTTCCTCGGCAGGGGTTCTGACGCGCATGCCCGCCGCACCTTGCTCGACCAGGGCCAGGTCCTGCTCGTCCAGCGGCGCGCCATCCTGGTCGTCCTGCCACTCCACGGCGCGATTCTCCAGGATGCGGCGGGCTCGTTGTCCCGGTCTGTCCGATTCCTCGTAGCGGGCGCGGATCAATGGGGCGAGCGTGTCGTGGGATAGGCGGGTCGTCGTGGGATGTCCCGCCGGATCCCTTGTGCCGGTGGCCAGCAGGTAGAGATCGATGCATTGCTGTATCAGCGCGGGCAGCACCTCGCGCTGATGGCTGTATGTTTGCTTGATCTCTTCCGCCGTGCGCTGTTCGGCGGTGCCGAGAGGCGTGGTGTGGAAGGCGAGCAAGTCCAACGCCAGGCCGGAGTCCACCGCCTGCGGCTGGGCCTCCTTCAGGGTCGCCAGTTGTCGGCGCAGAAAGTCGTCGAGCAGGATGCCCTCCTGTTTCAGCCGCCGGTACAACTTCTGGTCGAAATGGGGGTGGGCCTCGTCGCGCTTGTGGGCCTCCTCCCACATCCTGGTCAGCAGGATCTGCAGGATCGGGGCCACCGTCGAGGCCGGATCTCCCAGCAGGTCGTCGGCGATCATGTCCGGGAGCCCTGGCTCGATGGTCAACCCATACTGTTGGCGCAGTCGCTCCGTCTGGGTCGGCCCCGTCACGGCTTCGATGACGCCGCGTCGAGAGAGGCGTTCCAGGAAGACCTTGCTGTGCGGGAGCCTTCGTTCGATCAGCCGATCCTCGATCTCCGCCAGCCACTCCTTGCGGAAGCTGAGGATCAATTTCCCCTGGGGGCGCGTGCTCGGATCGGCGAAGATGGCCACCAGGACGTCCAGGAGCTTCTGCATCTCCCGGGGTTGGGCTGCTGTGGGGCGCGTGTAGGCCTCCTCCACCTGGTCCAGGATGACGATCATGGGCTTACCGATCTGCCGCTCCCGTGCGATCCAGGCCTCTCGAGCGGGGATGTCTTCGCCGGGGAGGGATAGCGCGTCCCGGAGGGTCTCCGCCAACCCCTTCGCCCGATCGCGCCGAAGGTAACGGGTCTGGTAGTCCCCTTCCAGGCGCGGGAGCAGCCCGGCGGCCAGGAGGGATGACTTGCCGACGCCGGACTGGCCGTAGAACAGGATAATCGGGGCGCTGTGCGGCGCCGTAATCCGTTGGTATAGGTCTCGGATCTCGTGCCCTCGCCCGAAGAAGACCTCGGCGTGCTCTCGATCGAACCAGTTGAGATGACGGAATGGGATCGCCGGGAGATCTCGAGGGGGTGGGGTGGGAAGCCCGAAGAGCGGGTCTCCCGCGGCCTCCGGCAGGTTCCACTGGGCTGCCGCCTCCGCTCCATCTCGGAGGTAGAGCGCCCAGGGCCATGGGGCGTCGGGCGGGGCTTCGGACCAGTACAGGCCCCTCGTGTCGTCGCCGTGAGCGGTTCGAATGGCGGCCTCGGCTTCGCTATAGGCCGTTCGGATGCTGGCTCCGCCGGCCAGGCTCTGGTAGAAACGGCGCGCGAAGTCCATGGCGACCCGGTCTTCGATGGCGCGGGATGTGGCGATGACGGCGGGGACTTGGGCGTCCAGGAGCCCTTGCACCTGTCGTCGGGTGGAGCAGGCGTTGAGGAAGACCAGTTGCAACCCTCGCTGCTGCCCCAGGAACGCCGCGAGCCCACCCGCGTGGGCGACGGTGGGGGTGCCCTCCGCGGACTCCAGCAGGAGGTAATAGCCGTTCGCGTGGCCGCCGTAATGGAATACGGCGATGCGGTTACGGTATTGGGGATCCTGGAATACGTCGAGAA
This sequence comes from Chloroflexota bacterium, assembly GCA_013152435.1. Taxonomy (NCBI): domain Bacteria; kingdom Bacillati; phylum Chloroflexota; species Chloroflexota bacterium. The sequence continues at coordinate 6,233 of JAADGJ010000002.1, forward strand.
TATCGTCCAGGGTTGCGTTGGAGCGTTCCACCAGGTTGCAGAGGCCGTCTCGTTGGGCGCGTTCCAGCGCGGCGCGTAGCCGGCGAGCTTCTTCGGGCAGGTTGCGAAGGTACCCAACTTGGTCATCTCGATCGTTGGCGAACGCGAGGAAGATGACAGGCTTCGCTCCTGGGCCGGTCATGGGACTTGCCTCCCTCCAGGCGGGTGGACGCCTGGCAACTGGCTGTCGCGCATCCGCAACCTCGATCTGCACCTGCCGCCGGGGAGTGACGTTGACCGGGGTGTGTGGCTCGGCGATGACGGTCCTGCGGGGGATGGTGTGAGGGAGTGGCGCCCCATAGATGGGGTGTTGGCGGCGGCGCTGGGAAACGACCGTTTCCTCCCTTGCGGATGCGATTGTACCATGTCTGCTCGAATTCCGCTATCGCCGATCGTGTGTCCAAAGCGGTGGAGACTCGCAGGATACCCACGATGCCCACCGCGGGTTCTCAGGGAGGCGGAGGAACAGTGCCATTCTCCCGCCTTGCACCTGTCCCTTCTCGGCCTGACTCGGAAAGGCCCTGCTCCATCAGCTGAAGGAGGCCGAAGGTGGCTGGGGTATGTGGTATAATGGGGGCCATGTTAAACGATGGATGCGGGATGCTCGCAGGCACCTCGTGAGGCTGCCTTGGGATGTGGGTGTGCCTCTGGATCGCTTCATCAAGATCTCTATAGGAATCCTAGCGAAAGCCACAAACGATGAGTCAAGCTGACCTGTTCCTTCGATTCGGCGCGGCTATCGCCATCGGCTTCATGGTGGGCCTTCAGCGCGAGTTCGCTCATGGAGGTGGGGGGCGGGAGATCGCGGCGGGCGAGCGCACCCTGGCGCTGATGGGGCTGGTGGGGGCGCTGGCTGCCATGGCCGCGGAGCAGCTCGGATCGCCCGGGGTGTTCCTGGGGATCATCCTGCTGCTGGGGACCTTCGCCGCCGTGGCCTACTTCACCGATGCGTGGCGGGGCCGGGTGGGAATGACGACCGAGGTGGCGATGCTGATCGTGGTCCTGGTGGGGGCCCTGTGCTATTGGGGCTATCTGACCATCGCCGTCGCCGTGGGCATCGCCACCACCGCGTTGCTGTCCCTCAAGCTGGAGACGGACCGCCTCGTCCGGGCCCTCACGCGTGAGGATATCTTTGCGGCCCTGCAGCTGGCGGTCATCAGCGCGATCGTGCTGCCGGTGCTGCCCAATGAGAGCTTCCTGCCGCCGCCTTTCGATGTGTTGAATCCCTTCAAGATCTGGTTGATGGTCGTGTTCATCTCGGGGATCAGCTTCCTGGGATATGTGGCCATCAAGATCGTGGGGCCGGAGCGGGGCATCGGCCTGACCGGCTTTCTGGGGGGGATGGTCTCCAGCACCGCGGTGACGCTCAGCTTCTCCGAGCGCAGCAATCAGGATGACGCCCTGGCGCGCCCTTTCGCGCTGGCGATCGTGGTGGCGTGGACGGTGATGTTCTCTCGCGTGCTGGTGGAAGTGGGCGTGGTGAATCGGGAGCTCCTGAAGGTGGTGTGGATCCCCATCGCGGCGATCGGCGCCGTCGGGCTTCTCTACTGTGCCTACCTGTATCTCTTGCAGCGCGCCAGGGAGCGGAGCGATATCCAGTTCTCCAACCCGTTCGATCTGATGTCGGCCATCAAGTTCGGCCTGTTGTATGCGATCGTGTTGCTGGTGTCACGGACGGCACAGCTCTACTTTGGGGACACGGGGATCTTCCTCTCCAGCATCGTCACGGGCGTCGCCGATGTGGATGCGATCACCCTGTCGGTGGCCGAGCTAAGCCGCATGGGGGATGTGGAGCTGGTCGTCGCCTCCCGGGCGATCGTGATGGCCGCGGTGTCGAACACGGTGGTGAAGGGGGGGATCGCCCTGATGGGGGGATCCCCGGCGCTGAGGAAGGCGTTGCTCCCCGGGGTCCTGTTGATGTCGGCGGTGGGCATTGGCGTCGCCTTCCTGGTCTAGACGACCGTCTTCGGGGCTCCTACGCTTGCGTAGGGTAAGCGTCAGGTAGTCGTACAGTAGAAGTCGTCCAATAAATGCTATAATACTTTCAGCCCCGGCGCATGGCCCTGCATCGCAGCCTGGCAGATGGAGCCCCACCCTCCCAAAGCCTTTTTCATTGCAGCCATGACCGGGGGCTTTTTTTGTCCTCCGTTCGTCTCCTCGCACGCCACGCCAGGTGAGAACCCCGTCCCCCGGATCGCGATCACGTTCAGATAGTACCGCATTAGATCGGGTTGTTACCCCGCTATTTTGTGGTTTGCGTTGGGGAAAGCCCTGTATATTGTGGTGTTTTCCGCACTTGCGTGGCGCCTTGCTGCCACCATGGTGAAGCGCAGGGTTGTCTCAGGCGCAGAGTTTCCTCTCTCCTCCTTTCCTCTTCTGTTCCAGATCATTGATCGTGTGGCTCCATCTTGGAGAGTGATCCCCCTCCACTCCCTGGGGCGGGTGGGCAAGGCTTGTCCCTGGGAGGGCCCGGAGGGGCAAAGCCTCTCCGGAGAGGCCCCTCCTTCCGTCTCTGGCCTGCCGGGCCTTGGCCTGGATCTCCAGTGGAAAGGGCCGAGGAAGGCGAGTGCAGGCTGGAAAGGCGGGGATTCTGTGGGGAAGGACCCCCCTCTATAGCCTCCCCCGGAGGATACGTCGCCGGTGCGGTTGACGCCCCGCGTAAGGCCTGGTATAAGTGATACGATACATGGGTGGTTATCCGGCCCGCCTTCGGTTCGGCGAGCGCATCCCCGCAGCTTGCATGTGCATCAGGAGGAGGAAAATGGCAGAGCCCAGGATCACGGGAGTTGAGATCCACGAGTATGAGTACACGATGGAGAACCTGGGGACGGATTACAACGGGTTCAACCTGGTCTACGTCCCCGACGGCCGGGTCACCATGAAGGGCTACATCATCCGTATCCTTACCGATGTGGGCCTAGTGGGGGAGTATGCTGGAGGAAGCGCCGCTGAGTATTCCACATTGCCCCGGCTCGTGCATTATCTTATCGGGAAGAACGCTTTGGAGCGGGAGCGCATCTACACCGATGTGAAGCGGGCTCTGCGGCAGGTGGCTCGCGTCGGCCTGGCGCCGATCGACAACGCCTTGTGGGATCTGGCCGGGAAGTACTACGGCGCGCCCATCTACAGGCTGCTCGGTGGCTACAAGGAGAGCCTGCCTTGCTACGCCAGCACGTATCACGGGGATCACAACGGGGGGCTGGACTGCCCGGAGGCTTATGCCGATTTCGCCCAGCAGTGTCTGGAGATGGGATATCCCGCTTTCAAGATCCATGGGTGGGGGCGGGCCCCCATCGCTCAGGAGATCGCCACAGTGCACGCCGTCGGGAAGCGGGTGGGCGATCGGATGGATCTCATGTTGGACCCCGCGTGCGAGTACATGACCTTTGGGGACGCGCTCAAGGTGGGATGGGCCTGTGATGAGGAGCATTACTTCTGGTATGAGGACCCATACAGGGACGGTGGGATCTCGCAGTTCGCTCACCGAAAGCTGCGTCAACTCATCAAGACCCCCTTGCTCATGACGGAGCATGTGCGCTCGCTGGAGCCCCATATCGACTTCGCCCTGGCCGATGCCACGGATTTCGTCCGCGGGGACGTGGGCTATGATGGCATCACGGGCGTCATGAAGCTGGCCCATGCCTGTGAGGCGCTGGGGATTGACATCGAATTTCATGGCCCCGGCCCGGCTCAGCGGCAGTGTATGGCGGCCGTCCGCAACACCAACTACTATGAGATGGGGTTGGTGCATCCCAAGGCCCCCTCGAGCCAGGACATCCCCTTGTATGAGGATGGCTATCGGGATGCCCTGGATGCGATCGATCAGCAGGGGCATGTCCCCGTTCCCCAGGGGCCCGGGTTGGGCGTGAAGATCCATTGGGACTGGGTGGAAAAGCACCGGACCGGGCTGGTGCGGTATCCATGAGGGGATAGGAGATACGGATGGAGTATCGCAAACTGGGGCGAACCGATATCGAAGTGTCCGTCGTGGCGATGGGCTGCTGGGTCTTCGGCGGTGGCTTCGTGTGGGGGGACCAGGAGGAGGCCGAGTCCATCGCGACCGTCCGGGCGGCGCTGGACGTGGGGGTGAACTTCTTCGATACGGCGGAGGGATA
>JAADGJ010000002.1:10507-14038 GCA_013152435.1 Chloroflexota bacterium
CGGCGGTTGAACACGGACTACATCGATCTGTATCAGATCCACTGGCCTAGCCGGGAGGTCCCCATCGAGGAGACGATGGAGGCGCTGGAGCGGCTGCGGGAGCAGGGGAAGATCCGTGCCATCGGCGTCAGCAATTTCGGCCCTCAGGATATGGCCGATCTGCTGGCCGTTGGACGTTGTGAGACGAACCAGTTGCCCTATAGCCTGCTATGGCGCGCCATCGAGTATGAGATCGTCCCCCAGTGCCTGGAGCACGAGATCGGCCTCCTGTGTTACAGCCCCCTGGTCCACGGGTTGCTGACGGGGAAGTTCTCCTCGCCGGATGAGGTGCCCGAAGGGCGGGCCCGGACCCGGCATTTCTCCAGGGATCGGCCGCTGACCCGCCACGGTGAGGAGGGGTGCGAGGAGGAGACGTTCGCGGCCATTGAGCGCATCCGGCGGATTTGCGAGGGGATCGGACAGCCGATGGCGAAGGTAGCCCTCGCCTGGCTGCTTTATCAGCCTGGCGTGGTCTCCGTGTTGGCCGGGGCCCGGCACCCGGGGCAGGTCGTGGAGAACGCCTCGGCGGCTGATCTCAAGCTCTCGCCCGACGTGGTGCGGGCGCTGACGGAGGCGACCGAGACTCTGAAGGCGGCGCTCGGTCCCAATCCGGACATGTGGCTGTCCGAGTCCCGTATGCGGTAGATGGGATGGGCTTCGTCGCCCGTCCAATCAAGCGAGTGTTGGCCAGGGGTTCCCCCGAGGGCGGCACTCCATGCAAAAGCGAAGAGGTGTGACCATGGACCGATTGGCAATCCACGGCGGGACCCCCGTCCGCACCGAGCCGTTCCCGCGCTGGCCGGTGTGGGGGGAAGAGGAGGAGAAGGCGCTGTTGGAGGTGTTGCACTCCGGGCAATGGGGGATCGGCGGGGAGAAGACCCTCGAGTTCGAGAGGGCGTTCGCCCGGTTTCAGGACGCCCGGTACGGCGTCTCCTGCACGAACGGCACCGCCGCGCTGGAGATCGCGTTGCGCGCCGCGGGCATCGGCCCCGGCGATGAAGTCATCATCCCGCCGTACACGTTCGTGGCGACGGCCACCGCCTGTTTGTCCCTGGGGGCGCTTCCCGTCTTCGCCGACATCAACCCGGAGACGTATACGCTGTCGCCGGAGGCGGTGGAGGCGCAGATCACGGAGAGGACCAGGGCGATCATCGCCGTCCACATCGCGGGGTGCCCGGCCGATATGGACGCCCTGCCGGAGCTGGCGCGTCGCCATGGGCTGACGCTCATCGAGGACGCGGCTCAGGCTCATGCGGCCGCCTGGCGAGGCCGACGCGTGGGCGCCATCGGGGACATGGGCACGTTCAGCTTCCAGTCCAGCAAGAACCTGAGCGCCGGCGAGGGAGGGATCATCCTCACGGACAACGAGGAACTGGCGGATCGGTGTTGGTCGATCCACAATGTGGGGCGGGTGCGGGAGGGCGCCTGGTATCAACATGAGACGTGGGGGAGCAATTACCGCATGACGCAGTGGCAGGCGGCCATCCTGTTGGCGCAGATGACCCGCCTGGAGGAGCAGAGCGCCCGCCGCGAGGAGAACGCCCAGTACCTGGGGCGGGAGCTGTCTAAGCTCGGATTGAGGCCGCTCGCCCGTGATCCCCGGGTGACGCAGCACGCCTGGCACATTTTCATCTTCCGCTATGATCCCGAGCTGGCTCGTGGCGCCTCCCGGGAGGCGTTCATCCGGGCGCTGAACGCGGAGGGTATCCCCTGCGCGGCGGGGTATGTGCCCCTATATGCGACCAATGCGGTGCGCCAGGGCACGGAGGACAACTTGCGCTGGGTTGGGCGCGATCCGGATGAGATCGAGCGTCTTCATCGGCCGTGCCCGGCGGCGGAGCGGGCCTGCTATGAGGAGAGCGTCTGGTTGGGACAGAACGTGCTCCTGGGCACGCGCTCCGATATGGACAGCATCGTGGAGGCGGCGGAGAAGGTGTTGCGATTGCTGGAGCCAGAGCAGGCGTGAGTCGTGAAGGCTCGCGGCTCTGAGTGCAGATCCATGCGTGATCTTGACAGGCCGTCGTCGGATGGGGCTCGGCGACGGCCTATGCATCGCATCCTCATGCGCGTGACGGAGCTCCATCGCGGGATTTGTGTCCGTTCATTCATGTAAGACAGCATACTTGCGCGGTTCGATGATCACGCTATAATGTCTGTAGTGAAGACAACCACAGGCGGTTGGCCTGTGGTTTTGTATGGAAGGAGGAAGGCGTTGTCCACTCAGTGTATTGCCAAATCGTCCTTGCGGTTGGCCGTTCATCGTGGAGAGGAAGGCTTTGAGGCGCTGCGTTCCGAGTGGAATCCCCTTCTGCATCGCTCCGCATGGGATACCCTGTTCATGACGTGGGAATTTCAGAAGACGTGGTGGCAATATCATGGGGAGGGAGAGGCCTATCTGCTCGCCTGTCGGCTGGGAGATGAGCTGGTGGGGATCATCCCCCTGTACGTGGCCGAGGCGGAGGATGGGCGACGCATCCGGTTGGTGGGTGGCACGGAGGTGGCGGACTATCTGGACTTCATCGTCGCCCCGGGGCATGAGGCGGCTGTGATCCAGTGCGTGCTGGAGTGGCTGCAGGGGCCGGAGGCGCCCTCCTGGGACGCGGTGGAGTGGGTGAACGTGCCTGAGGAGGGACCCGTCCATCGATTTTTCCCCCAGGTAGCCTCCTCGCTGGGCTGGCAGGTGGAGACAGCGGTCGAGGATGTCTGTCCCATCATCCCGCTGCCGGAGACGTGGGATGATTACCTGGCCATGTTGAACAAGCATCAGCGCCATGAGATCCGCCGAAAGATCCGGCGCATCGAGCGGCAAGCTCGGGTCCATTGGTATATCGTCGATTCGACTTATGATCTGGATGCCGAGGTGGAGCGCTTTATCCGGCTGCATGAGGCGAGCAGCCCGGATAAGGACGCTTTCATGACAGATGAAATGCGGCGATTTTTCCACGCGTTGGCGTGGGTCATGCTGGAGGCCGGCTGGCTGCAGTTGTCCTTCATCGAGGTGAACGGCGAGGCGGCCGCCTCCATGTATTGCTTTGACTACGGGGATAGCGTTCTGGTCTACAACTCCGGGTATGACCCCGAGAAGTATGCCCGGCTCAGCCCGGGGATCGTGTTGTTGAGCTACTGTATCCGACACGCCATCGAGATCGGGAAGCGCAAGTTCGACTTCATGCAGGGTGACGAGGAGTATAAGTATCGCTTCGGCGGCCAGGACACGCGCGTGTATCGCATCGTCGCCCGGCCGTCGTAGGAAAGCATTTTGTATGGAGGATCCAGGGACACATCGGAGGAAAGGGGTGCCCCATCCGTCGGGGGACGCGTTGGGGATTGGACGGGATGGAAGAGGAGTAGACGAGCAGATGTGCGATCCTGTGGGTGACCGGGCGCCGCGCTTGCGGATTTGCATGTTGAGCGTTCATACCTGCCCGCTGGCCGCGTTGGGCGGAAAAGAGGCCGGCGGGATGAACGTGTATGTGCGCGACCTGACGCTGG
>JAADGJ010000003.1 GCA_013152435.1 Chloroflexota bacterium
CTCTTGCGGCCCTGATTCCATACAACCATGAATCGACGCCAGGACAAACCATCGCCGCAAGAACCAGAAGGGCCGAACTCTCCGTTCGGCCCCTCAAGTCCGGCACCCACGCGATCCGCTATCCCTTCAGCCCGGTCAGCTTCACCCCCTGGATAAAGGTCCGCTGGGCGAAGAAGAACAGGATCACGATCGGGACGGTGAAGACGGTGGCCGCGGCCATGAGCAGGTTCCACGCCACCGTGTGCTGTCCCTGGAAGTCCTGCAACCCCAGCGCCATAGTGAACAGGCGCGGGTCCGTCAGATAGATCAGCGGCCCCTGAAAGTCGTTCCAGGCCCACAGGAACGTGAACACAGTGATGGTCGCCAGCACGGGCACGGACAGAGGCAACACCACGTTCCAGAAGATGCGAAACTCGGAGGCCCCATCCACCCGAGCGGCGTCACACAGTTCCTCCGGGATGGTGCGGAAGAACTGGCGCAGCAGAAAGATGTCGAACCCGTTGCCGAAGAAGGTCGGGACGATCAGCGGCAGGAAGGTGTTCCCCCATCCGAGCTTGTCGGTGAAGAAGATGTACAGGGGGATCATGGTCACCTGGAACGGCAGCATCATGGTGGCCAGCACAACCACGAAGACGAGGTCTCGGCCCGGCCAACGGATGCGGGCGAAGCCATACGCGGCCGGCGCACAGGAGATCAGGGTGCCGATGATCGAGAAGATGGCGATGATCAGGCTGTTCTTCACGTAGGTCCAGAAGTTCACCCCCAGCCCCGGCCGGGTGGCACGGTTCATGGCATCCGGGAAGTTGCGCCACCGAAAGCCGACCACCAACACCGGCTCCGCGTACTTCATGCGGATCTTCATGGTCGTCGCGGGGTCGGCAGGGTCCACGAACGTCCCATACCCCTCGGCGATGTCCAGCAGCGCCAAGCGTTTCACCTGACCATCCATCTGCACCTCATAGATCGGCAGCTCCTGCCCATTGATGGTCACCCGCAGATTGTCATGAGGCAACCAGGAGGGCGGGACCCGGAACACATCCTGATCCGATTTCAGCGCGGTGGACAGCATCCACAGAAAGGGGATGAAGAAGAACATGCCGACGACGATGATGGCCAAGTGCGCCGCAAGATGTCCCAGCTGGCGACGCAGTTGACGCCGCCACAGGGGACGGCGAGCAGTCGGTGATAGGACAGCCTGGGCCATCGGCTCACCCTCCCTCGTAATAGGTCCAATGCTCGGAAGAGCGCAGAAGCACCAACGTACAGATCATGATGACGATGAACAGGATCCAGGCCAGCGCGGAGGCGTACCCCATCTTCAGGTATACGAAACCCTGTTGGTAGAGATACACGCTGTAGAACAGGGTCGAGTTCAACGGGGCTCCCAGGCCGCTCCCCACAGGGCTGACCCCCGCGCTGAGGACGTAAGCCTGGGCGAAATACTGGAAAGTGGCGATCACCCCGATGATGAGGTTGAAGAGCGTGATGGGGGACACCAGGGGGATGGTGACCGCCCACAGGCGCTGCCACCAGTTGGCCCCGTCCAGCTCCGCCGCCTCCATCAGCACCACCGGCACATCCTGAAGGCCGGACAGATAGATCACGATGGTGTTCCCCACGCCCCACAGGCCCAGCAGGATCAGGGACGGCTTAGACCACGTCGGATCCCGCGTCCAGTTGGGGCCGCGAATGCCCACGTGGCTGAGCAGCGTATTCAGCAGACCGCTATTCGGGTTGAGGATCCACAGCCACAGCAACGTGCTCGCCACGGTGGGCACGATCGAGGGGAGGAAGTAGACCACCCGGTAGACGGACTGCCCCCGGATCTTGATGTTCAACAGGAGGGCACAGACGAACGACAGCAGCAATGAGAGGGGAACGCCGATGACGACCATGTATCCCGTATTGTACAGCGACTTCCAGAACAATCGGTCGCGAAAGAGGCTCACATAATTGCTCAGCCCAATCCATTCCGGCGCCCGCTTGATGTGGTACTCGGTGAAGCTGTAGTAGAGGGACGCGGCCATGGGATATAACGTGAACGCGAAGAAGCCGATGATCCACAACGAGATGAACAGGATGCCGGTGATGAAGCGACGCCGAGTCTGTCGGCTCCATCCCCACCAAAGGGAAGACGATCCCGAGCGCGTGGAACGCTTCGTAATCGCCGTCACACGCCACCTCCTCACACAGGATGTCGTCAAGGGATATCCGGCGATGAGCAGCCGGCGGCCATCCGCCTTTCGCCGCACGCCCGGCCCGGAAAAGGACGAGAGCCCTGCTGGGAGCAGGGCTCTCGTTAAGCGTGCCGAAAGGCTAGTCCGAGAGCGCCTTGTCAAGCATGGGCTGCAATCTGGCCTGAGCCTCCTCCAGAAGCGGCAGAGGATCGGCGCATGTGTGCAGCACCTGCTCCTCGATCTGTCCCAGCTCGGTCTCCACCTCGGCGTTGATGGGGGTCAGGATAGGCGCTTTGGCGTTCGGATCCGCCATCAGCTTCAGGAAGACCTCGAACTTCTCGTTCTCATGGAAGCGCGGGTCCTCCGCCGCCTTCTTGCTGGACGGCAGGTTGAAGTTGGCGACCATCTCCTCGGCCACGATCTCCGGCGACATCATCCACGCCATCAGCTTCCAGGCAGCGGCCTTGTCCTTGACGCCGCTGGGGATCAACGCCACGGTGCCGCTCACCAGATTGGTGTTCTTGCGCTCGGGGTGATCCTGCGGCGGCGGGAAGGGTGCCACGCCGTAGTACAGCTCCGGCTTGTACTTCTGGATGAAGTTGGGGCCAGGCTGCCACTCACCTTCCACCATCATGGCCACTTTCCCGGCGTAGAAGCCGTTGTCCGGCGACATATAGCCACCGAAGGCGGAGGTGAAGCGCAGCACCTCGTCCACGTTATAGTCGCAATAGAACTGCTGCTCCCACTTCAGGGCGTTCACCACCGGATCGGACGTGAAGAGGATCTTCGTCCCGTCCTCGCTATACCAGTAGCCGCCCATCATCGCGACGTACAGCCCCAGATGCGACCAGGAGAAGTCCGGGATGAAGCCCACCTGGACCATGTTGCCGTTCTCATCGAACTTGGTGAGCTTCTTGGCGTACTCCACCAGCTCCTCCATCGTCTGCGGCGGCTGCTCGGGATCCAACCCGGCGTCCTCAAACAGGTCCTTGTTCCAGAAGAGCGCGTAGGTGTCCGTGCCCCACGGCAGGCAGTAATACTTCCCCTGGTACTTGCACTGGCTCAGCGGGGCCTCGAAGATGTCGTTCAGATCCACCTCGCCGCCCGCCAGGAAGTCATCCAATGGGGTGATCAGGCCCTCACGCGCCCAGGTACCCACGCTGTCAGGCCCGCCCAGGACCAGGATATCCGGCGGCTGGCTGCCGGAGAGGCCCGCGATGACCTTGTCGTCATCCACCGGGGAGTTCACCTCCACCCGGACGTTGTTCGCCTCCCCATACTTGTCGAACAGCGACTGGAGCTGCGCCGGGTTATCCCCCCAGGTGATCCACACCCGCAATACCTTCTGCTCAGCAGGAGGAGCAGCCTCCTCCCCACCTGGGGCCGGTGCCGCCGCTGGTGGCGCACACGACGCCAACAACACCAGCACCAGAGTTCCCGCGACCAACAGGCTGAACCACCGTCCTTTACCCGACATCTCTGCCTCCTTTCTTCATGCACTCAATCGGGGGTCGTTTGGACGCAACGCGCCGGACATCACCATGAATGCGAGGAATACCGCCCCTGGCCCACTGTACTCGGCCCCGATGGCGAGCCAGGCCAGGCCCGGGCGGACAAAGGCAGAAGGAAAGGGAACTCGGAGGGAGCCATCTCCCATGCCTCCCTGGGAGGGCTCCCCGATGGCTACAGAGGTGCTCCCTTCACATTTGATCACCACACCGAAATGCGATGCCATCCATCATAGCATCTACCGATATTATATCACTTTTTCACGCGTCTGTACATCAATGAGTCACGTGGGTGGCGCATCCAATTCGGCTCCGAACCTGCCCTCTCTCGGCCTAATTCGGGCGGATAAGGCCGGGCGAGGCGGGTAAGGGGCCGAAACAGGGAAGCTTCTTTTGAGAGGCTGTGCCTCTCAAGGCTCCCCGCCGTATTCCCACCGAAAAGATACACTACCGTCACATGGGTGGTGCATCCTTTCGATGGGCATCACGTGCGACCATCGTCGGAGTGGGAGGATCGCAGGCGAGGGCCTCAGGGAGGGAGATCATGTGAAGCCAACGCAGAATCCCGGCCGGCTTCCTGCCACCGCGCGGCCGGACATGCGTCAGAGGCACGCCCTCCAGGATAGCGGAGGGACTTGCGGCGACACAACGGCGCTGCACCGCCGCAAACCCCTCTCACGAGCTCTTATCCTCCTCCCCTAAGCCCGGCCCATAAGGCCAGGCCGTCCCTCACTCCAATGCCCTGCTACGCCTCCTCCGCAGACGCCGTCAGCGCATCCAGCCGACGCTGCACCTCCTCGGCGGCCCGCACCAGGTCCGGAGCGCAGTCGAACACCGCCTGGCCGGTGAAGTCGGCCTCAACCACCTGGGGATCGGCGGGAAGATACCCCAGCACCTGAAAGCCCTCCGCCTGGGCCCGGGACTCGATGTACTCCCGATCGCGGTCGTTCCGCATCTTGTTCGCCACCAGGAAGACGCGACGCAGGCCGATGTCGCCGGCCAGCCCGCGGATCAGGCGCGCCGTGTCCAGGCTGCGCCGCCCCGGCTCGACGACGACGATCAGGGCGTCCACCGCCTGGGCCGTCGCCCGGCCCAGATGCTCCACCCCGGCCTCCATGTCCATGATGACGACCTCGTCCCGCCCCAGGAGCAGATGCGTGACCAGCGCCCGCAGCAGCGCGTTCTCCGGACACAGACAGCCGCTGCCCCCCTGCTTGACCGTGCCCAGCCGCAGCAATCGGATCCCCCGATGCTCCGCCGAGAAGCGATCAGGGATGTCATCCACCCGCGGGTTGAGACGGAACCAACCGCCGACGGTCCCCCTCTTCGCGCCGGTCCGCTCGTAGATCAGATCGTCCATCTCCGCGATGGGCACGATCGCATCGGCCAGCTCCGGCGGGAAACCCAGCGACAACGCCAGATTGGCAGCCGGGTCCGCATCGATCGCCAGCACCCGCCGCCCGTCACGCGCATACAGATACGCGAGCACGCTGGACAACGTCGTCTTCCCCACCCCACCCTTTCCCGTAATCGCCAATTTCGTCATGGACGTCCCCTATCCTCTCCTCACTTAAATCTATCCCTTCCCAAGCGCACATGCCCCTACGACAGGAGCCCCTTCTCCTCGAACAGCGGCCGAGGATCCACCATGTTCTTGTGCAAGGCGGATGTCTCCGGCCCCAAGCCAAAGGCCAGGCTCATCAACTGGGTCACGTAGAGGATGGGCATCTGGAAATCCAGATCGATCTGACCCTGCCGGGCGTCGAGGTTCACATGACACAGGGGGCAGACCGCAACGATCACATCCGCCCCGCAATCCCGAGCGTTCTGCAGGACCCGCCGCGTCATCTCCAGGGCCAGTGACGTCTGGGTGATGCCCAGCGATCCACCGCAGCAATCGGTCTTGTAGGACCAGTCCACCGGCTCAGCCCCCAGCGAGCGCACCAGGTAATCCATGCGCATCGGATACTCGGGGTGCTCGGCCTGGGTGATCTTCGGCGGCCGGGTCACCAGGCAGCCATAGTAGCAGGCGACCTTGAGCCCGGTCAGCGGCTTCTCGACGCGGGCCTCGATCCGATCCAATCCCGCCCGCTCCACCAACGTGTCCAGCAGGTGCTGGATGGTCACCCGCCCCTGATAGGCATAGCCGATCTGCGATTCGACCTCTCGCGCCATCTCGTCGTCGTGCGTCACCGTGTGAACGGCCGCGCGCATGCGGGAGAAGCACGCGCTGCATGGGGCGGTCACCGTGTCCAGCCCCATCTGCTCGATGACGGCCAGCGTGCGCATGGGCAGAACCGTGGCCAGGACATGATCCGTGGAATGGGCCGGACTGGAGCCGCAGCAGATCCATCCCGGCGGCTCGACCAGCTCCAGGCCGATCTCCCGGGCGACGGCCCGAACCGTCTGATCGTACTCGGCGGCGGTGGAGTGAAGTGAGCAACCGGGATAGTAGGCGACCTTGCCCTCGGCCGGCTCCACCGGCTCCACCTTGCGGGGCGGCCGGACGAAGGACGGGAGGAGCTTCAGCTTCCGCCGCTTCAACATCTCCAGCCCCATGTCCATGTCCTTCAACAGGTTCCCCGTCATCAGGTTCATCCCGGCCATCAGCCCCACTTCATACAACCGCCCCAACAGCTTGATATCGCGCAGGAACAGATCGCTGAACTTCTCCACCTCGGGGACGGCGGGTGGGATCCCCCGTCGTCGAGCCTCGATGCGCAGCGTATCCATGATGCCCGCGATGTCCAACCCCTGTGGGCATCGCGTGGTGCAGGTCTGACAGGCCGCGCACAGCCAGATGGTCTTCGACTCCAGGACCCGATCCTCGCCCAACTGCAGCGCCCGCATCACCTGGTTGGGCAGCATATCCATATAATCGGCCAGCGGGCAGCCACTGCTGCACTTGGCACACTGATAGCAGAGATAGACATTCTGCCCGATCTCGCGCTGAACGATCTGGGCCAGCTCCTCCGCGGTGGCAGCTTCCAGGGTCGCCATATCACACCTCTCGATCCCTACCATCAGGCATCACTGCCGTTGACGGTCGGCCGGGGCAACAATCCCGCGCCCTCCACGATGGGCTTCACCGCCGCCTCCCACTCGATCGCCATAATATGCACGCCAGCTACACCCTCGATCTCCCGCAACTGCTGTATCTGCTCAATGCAGATCTTGATCCCCTCCGCGCGCCATGCCTCTCGCCGCGCGGCCTTGTCCTCCTTGGGGATGCCCGCCACGGCCGCCTGCATCCGCTTCACGTACTCGTCGTCGACGATCATCCCCGGCACCTGATCCCGCATATACCGGGCCATGCCGCTGCTCTTCAGCGGCCCCACGCCGACCAGGATGGCCACCTTCTCGTGTAAGCCCATGTCGACCACGCGCTTCATGTACTCCTTGAAGCGCGGGATATCGTACACGAGCTGGGTCTGGATGAAGTCGGCCCCGGCCGCCACCTTCTTCGCCAGCCGATACGGCCGGAAGTCGAAGGGGTCGCCAAAGGGGTTGGCCGCCGCGCCGATGAAGAAGGGCGGAGGCCCTCCCACGATCTTGTCCCCGCACTGGAAGCACCCCGCCTCACGCATCTGCGCGACCATCTGGATCAACTGGATGCTGTCGATGTCGAACACGTTCTTGGCGGTGGGGTGGTTGCCGAAGCTCTGATGGTCCCCTGTGAGGCAGAGCACGTTGCGGATGCCCAACGCGGCGGCGCCCAACAGGTCGCTCTGGATCCCCAGGCGGTTGCGATCGCGGCAGGTCATCTGGATGATCGGCTCCAGCCCCAGCTGCACCAGGATGCACCCGGCCGAGATGCTGGACATCCGCACGATGGCCGTCTGGTTATCCGTGATGTTGACCGCGTCCACGACGCCCTGAAGCAGCTCCGCCTTCCGCTCGATGACCTCCCGCTGCCAGCCCTTCGGCGGGCCCAGCTCCGCGGTCACCACGAAATGCCCCGCCCGGATCAACCGCTCCAGATTGCTTCCCGACTTATACCCATTGGTCGAAACCTCGGCCATATTCGCCTCCGCAGGATTAAGACGCATTACGTGCCGCGTGTTGCGTGCCGCGTACTGCGCAATACTCTACGCTTACCCTTCCTGGTACTCCTCCGGCAGCCGCAAATCGTCTCGAACGATGCGGCGCGGGCCGCCATCCCGGCTGGTCGACCAATCCTTGGGCGGCTGTATCTCCAACAGCTGATCCAGCATCCCGAACGCGCTCATCCGCTCCCAGATCAGCTGCCACGCGCACGGGGTCTCCGGGTTGACCTCGCACTTCCCATCCTGCGAGCCACCGCACGGCCCGTTCAGCAGCTGCTTCGAGCAGCGCGCAATGGGGCAGATGCCGCCGGTCAGGTGCAAGATGCAGTTCCCACAACCCTGACAGCGCTCCTCCCATATCCCCTGCTCCACGGGCAGCCCCATGAACTTGGTGTTCAGGCCAGGAACCACCCGCTTCGTCGGGAACCGCTCGGCCAGCGTCTGCACCCCGACGCCGCAGCCCAGGGAGAGGATCAAATCGTAGTCATCCAAACGCGGCTTCAAGGGATCGATGTACTCCCATTCGCACTGACGTTGCACCGTCACCTCGTCGATCACCTTGCCGTTGCCGTCCAGCCGGGTGGCCATGCGCAGCGCGGAGCCCAGGATGCCGACCTCCTTGGTCCCCCCTGCGAAACACACGGTGACGCATGTCCCACAGCCGACGATGAGCACCCGCTCGGCGTCCGCGATGAACGATTTGATCTCCTCCAACGGCTTCTGTTCCGCAACAATCATCGCCCGTTCCTCCCTCTAATCATCAACGTTTCCTTCTTTCCGGCGACCGGTCGCGGCCGACGGCTGCCCCTCCCGCAGCGGGGACGGCCCCAGCTTCTGCACGCGCTCGGTCATCTCCGCAGCGTACTGGGCGAACTGCGGCCCCATCGCCGAGGAGAGGTGGAACATCTCGATCCGATCGCTCTCCAGGCCGATCTGCGTCAGCAGATCCTGGATATATGCAACTCGCCTTCTGGCGTTTAGATTACCTTCCAGGTAATGGCAATCGCCGGGCAGTCAACCGGCCACCATCACGCCGTCAACGCCGCGCTCAAAGGCGTGGAGCACCTCGACGACCTCCAGCCGCCCCGTGCACGGCACCTCCACGATCTTGATGCTGGGAGGGTACTGCATCCGCAACGAGCCGGCCAGATCCGCCGCGGCATAGGCGCAATGACGGCAGCAAAAGGCGATGATCTCGGGTAAGAAATCGATCCCGGACATGAAATGGTCACCTCCTCACCGCGAACATCTCAAAAAGGATCACGATCACGCCATCTCAGCAACACGGGGCAACCCGGCGGGCGGGCCTCCGAACAGGGCGTCGAGCTTCGCCTCGATCTGGACGTCCCGATAATGCATGAGCTGGATCGCCTTCGCCGGGCACTCGGCGGCGCAAATGCCGCACCCCTGGCATTGAGCGGGCTCGATGTAGGCCGCCCCTTGAATCCCGCCGGCCCCCACAAGGTCCTCCCGGACCTGCGGGACATCGAAGGGACAGATGCGCACGCAGGTCAGGCACCCCACGCATTCCTCCGAGCGGACCTGCGCCACAATGCCCCCCACCTGCAATGCATCTCGGGTCAGGATGGTCGCGGCCCGGGCCGCGGCCGCCTGCGCCTGAGCGATCGCCTCGTCCAGCAGTTTGGGGTAGTGGGCCGCGCCGGCCATGTACAACCCATCCGTGGGGAAGTCCACAGGCCGCAACTTGACGTGCGCCTCCATCAACCAGCCGTCCAGGTCCACCCCAACTTTGAGCCGGTTGGCCAGCTCCTCGGCCCCTTCCACCGGCACCATGGGCATGCTGAGAACCAACAGATCGGGATGCAACGTCATCTCCCGCTCCAACACGGGCTCCCAGACCCGCACCTCCGGCCGACCGCCCTCCCGCTCCGGCAGATGCACCTCCGGCTTGCGGTCGGCATCGTACCGGACGAAGAGGACGCCCCTCCGGCGCGCCTCCGTATACAGCCGCTCCTTGAAGCCATACGTGCGGATATCCCGGTACAGGACGGTGATCCGGGCGGCGGGATTGAGCTCCTTCAGCTTCAGGGCGTTCTTCAGGGCGATCGTGCAGCAGGTCCGGCTGCAATAACGCTCCGCCGGCCCCACACACTGAATCATCACCACGCTTTGGAGCGGGGACTGGAGATCAGCGGCCGACGAGCGCGGCGCCTCATCACCCTGGAGCCCCGCCGACCACGTCGCCAACAACGCCTCAAACTCCTGCTGGGTGAGGATGTGCGGATCGCTCCCATAGCCGTAATCCGTCCCCCGATACTCCTGCGCGCCGATGGCGATGATCGTGGCCCCGTGTCGGACGGAGAGCTCCCCCTCGGAGGTGCGCACGGTCGAGGTGAAGTTCCCCCGATACCCTCGGGTATCCAACAGCTCCGCGTTCAAATGGACGGTGATGAGCGGGTTCGCACGCACCTGCTCGATCAGGTCCCGGAGATAGGTCTGCGCATCACGCCATCGGAGCGAGACGCTCCCATTCCCGTCCCCCTCCGGCGCCCTGGCCTCCACCAGGAACCGAACATGCCGCAGGTTCCCGCCCAGCTCGGCCTCTCGCTCGATCAGGTCGACCTCGATCTGCTGCTCCGCCAACGCCAGCGCGGCGTGCATCCCGGCCACCCCGCCGCCGATGACCAGCGCCCGCTTCGTCACCGGCACATCGATGGGATGCAACGGCTCCAGCCTGGCCGCCCGGGCGACCGCCATGCGCACCAGCTCCTTGGCCTTCTCCGTCGCCGCCTCCCGGTCGTGGGAATGCACCCACGAGCAGTGATTCCGGATATTGGCCATCTCAAAGAGATAGGGATTGAGCCCTGCCTGCCGGATGCTGTCCTGGAACAGCGGCTCGTGCGTCAGCGGCGTACAGGAGGCGACGACCACGCGGTTCAGCCCCAGCTCCTTCGTCTTCTCGGTGATGCGGCGGATGGAATCCTGCGAGCACGTGTACAGGTTGTGCTCCGCATGCACCACATAGGGGAGCGTCCTGGCGTATTCGGCCACGGCCGGCACGTCCAGGAAGCCGCCGATGTTCGATCCGCAATGACAGACGAAGACGCCGATGCGCGGCTCCTCGCCGCTCACATCCCGTTCCGGCGGATACTCCGGCGGCGTGATCAACGTCGCCCGGGCCGAGGCCAGCAGACCGCCGGCCAGCGCGGCCGCACCACTGGCCTCCACCACCGTCTCCGGGATATCCTTAGGCTCCCGGAACGGCCCCACCGCATAGATGCCCGGCTTGCTGGTCTGCAGGGGCTGGAACTGGACTGTGTGACAGAATCCATATGGGTCCAGTTCGATCCCCAGCCGACGGGCCAGATCCCGCACCTGCGGCGAGATCTCCATTCCCACGGAGAGCACCACCAGATCGAAGGGCTCCTCGACGATCCCTCCCTCGCCTCCGCCGTTCCGGCCATCGCCACGTACATAGCGCACGATCAGATCGTGCGTATGGGGATCCTCCTTCACCGAGGAGACCCGACAGCGGACATACCGGACGCCATATTGCTCCTGAGCCCGTCGATAGTAGCTCTCATACCCCTTGCTGAACGCCCGGATGTCCATGAAGAAGACGGTGATCTCCGCCTCCGCGTCATGTTCACGGGCCATGATCGCCTCTTTGGCCGCGTACATGCAGCAGACGGCGGAACAGTAGTCATGAGACTGATCGCGGGAGCCAATGCACTGCAGGAAGGCGATCTTGCGAGCCGGCCTCCCATCGGAGGGGCGCACCACGTGTCCCTCCGTGGGACCGGAGGCGCTCAGCAGCCGCTCGAACTGGAGCGCGGTGACCACGTTGGGATAGCGTCCCCACCCGTACTCCTCGGACATCTCGGCGTGGTACACCTCATATCCGGGCGCCAACACGATGCCCCCCACCCGGATCTGCTCGGTGCGAGGCGGCTCATCGTGATGAATAGCCCCCGCCTTACACTCATACCAGCAGCTCAAACACTCGGAACAGATGCCACAGGCCAGACACCGGGCGGCTTCCTCCTGCGCCTGCTCCTCCGTGTACCCCTTCTCCACCTCGGTGAAGCCCCGAAGCCGCTCCTCAACGGGCACCATGGGCATCGGCACCCGGGGTGTGATCTTGACCTCACCCCGCTGCATGCGGTCCTGGATCTCGGCCTGGGTCAGATGGACGACGGGGAGCTCCGGCTTAGGCGCCGGCTCCAGCTCCTCGCCCCGCAGGTAGCGGTGGATGGATTCCGCCGCCCGGTGGCCGCTGGCGACGGCCTCGATCACGAAGGCGGTTCCCGTCGTCGCGTCACCGGCGGCGAAGACGCCCGGCCGCGTCGCCGCCAGCGTGTTGGGATTGACCGCGATGGTGGAGCGCGGCGTGATGCCCACCCCGCTGCTCTCCGGGATGAAGGCCAGGCCGGCCCGCTGCCCAATGGAGAAGATGACGATGTCGCAGGGGATCACGTGCTCCGACCCCGGCTCCGTCTCCAGGATCAGCCGCCCCTCCTCGTCGAACTCCATATACGTGACCTTCAGGCACTCCAGCCCGGCGACCCGCCCATGCCCATCATCCAAGATGCGTTTGAAGGAGCGGCCCGGGTGGATGATCACGCCCTCGGCCTCGGCCTCCTCGATCTCCCACGGGTGGGCGGGCATCTTCTCCCGCTCCTCCAGGCACGCCATGTGCACCTCAGCCGCTCCCAGCCGGACGGCCGTGCGCGCCACGTCGATGGCCACATTCCCCCCGCCCAGCACCATCACGCGCTTTCCGGAGAAGTCGGGAGGGTTGCCCAGCCGCACGTCCCGCAGGAAGACCGTGTTGACCAGCACCCCCTCCAGATCCACACCCTCGATCGGCAGCTTCCGCCCCTCGTGGGCGCCCACGGCGATGAGCACCGCATCGAACCCTTCGGCGAAGATGTCGTCCAGGTTGTCCACCCGGGTGTTCAGACGCAGCTCCACGCCCAAGTCCACGATGTCCTGGACCTCCCGGTCCACGATCCAGCTGGGCAGACGGAACTCCGGCACGCCCACCCGCAGCATCCCGCCGGCCATGGGCAGCGCCTCAAACACCGTCACGCTGTAGCCCATCTTGCACAGATCCTGGGCCGCTGTCAGGCCACAGGGCCCCGCCCCGATCACCGCCACGCGCTCCTTGTACTTCCGCTCGGCCGGCTCCGGCGGAACCCGGGGGCGGCTGTACACCCAGTCCGTCACAAACCGCTTGAGGGCGTGGATGTTGACGGGATCATCCACCTTACCCCGATTGCAGGCATCCTCGCAGCGATGATTGCAGATACGCCCGCAGATGCCGGGGAACGGATTGTCCTCCTTAATCACCCGCAGGGCGTCCTCATAGCGCCCCTCCCGGATCAGGGCGATGTACCCCTGGGCCCGCTGATGGGCGGGACAGGCATCGCGGCAGGGCGCGATGCCCCGCTTCTCGATGGCGTAGGCGTTGGGGATCGCCTGCGGATACAGCTTGTAGGCGGCCCGACGCTGCGAGAGCCCCTCGTTGAAGAGATCCGGGATGACCACCGGACACACGCTGGCGCAATCCCCACAGGCGGTGCACTTCTCCGGATCGATGTAACGGGGGTTGCGCCGCACCGTCACCGTGAAGTCGCCAGCCCTTCCCTTCAGATCCAGGATCTCCGCGTTGGTCAGCAGCTCGATATTCCGATGGCGCCCGACCTCCACGAGCTTGGGGGAGATGGTACACATCGCGCAGTCGTTGGTGGGAAAGGTTTTGTCGAGCTGCGCCATATGTCCGCCGATGGCGCTTTTGGCCTCCACCAGGTACACCTTATAGCCCGCATCGGCCAGGTCCAGGGACGCCTGCATCCCGGCGATGCCGCCGCCCACGACCATGACCGCGCCGACCACGTTTCCATTGCCCGAACGACCGTTGTCAGTCATACCGCTCCCCCCGGTTGGTGACTTCACAGGCCTACCCGCCGAAAGCGCCCCGCAACAACCCGACGCGTCGTCCTCCGCGCCCGCGCACCTCGCGGGTAAGCCGATCCTATACGCCTGACTGACCGCCGATGATCTCTACCCGAACCTCATTCCCTCCTGCCCCGATGTAGGCCCCCATGACACGCGAACGCTGGATGGACGGGGAGTCCCCGTCCTTACTTCGCCTCCACCTCCGGCACCCGGCGGGCGGCGCCTCCCTGTGCCCCCTTCAGCGGGTTCGGCCCCAACGCCCGGATACGCTCCGTCATCTCCTCCGCATAGCGGGCGAAGGTGGCCCCCATGCCCCCGGAGACGAAGAACATCTCCAGACGCTCACCGCCCAGGCCGATCT
Organism: Chloroflexota bacterium; assembly: GCA_013152435.1. Taxonomy (NCBI): domain Bacteria; kingdom Bacillati; phylum Chloroflexota; species Chloroflexota bacterium. The sequence continues at coordinate 14,015 of JAADGJ010000003.1, forward strand.
CGTCCAACAGCTTCTTGGCCCGCTCCACTCGCGCCTTTCCGCGCTCGTTGCCGCGCACATGGTGACAATTGCCGATGGGGCACCCGACGATATACACCCCATCGGCCCCCTCCTCAAACGCCCGCAGGATATACCCCACATCCGTCTTGCCCGTGCACGGCAAGCGGACCAGCTTGATGTTCGCCGGATACTGCAGGCGCAGCGCCCCAGCGGTATCCGCACTCATATACCCGCAATAAATGCATGTAAAGACGGTGATCTCGGGTTCAAATGTTCCATTCCGCCCATTGTCGGCCACGGTTTCCTCCAACGGCTTGGAGATTGCTGTCCCCCAACTATCTCACGCACGAACGGCTCCCGCCCTAGACCTCTCGCCAAATCCCATCCGCCACTACCTCCGCCTCTTGCAGCACCCTTAAGCCCTCAAGAGACGCTGCCGCCCCCAATTCCCACTCTCTCGTTCTCTACCACCGCCCACGCTCCTACGCCCTGGGCGAGGATCTGATCATCCGTGTACGCGACCAGCTGGATCGCCTTGGCCGGGCATTCGCCGGTGCACGTACCACATCCATGACACAGCGCCGGGTCAATATATGCGGCGCCGATGATCCCCCCCACCCCCGGGCGATCGGGCTGGATCTTCGGGATCCCAAAGGGGCAGGTGCGCACACAGGTCAGGCATCCCACGCACTTGCTCTGATCCACGACGGCGACGTTCCCGCCGATATACAGAGGCTGCTTCGCCAGGATCGTGATGGCCCGCCCCGCCGCGGCCTGCGCGTGCGCGATCACCTCCTCGAGGAACTTGGGATAGTGCGCCATCCCGGCCACGAAGATCCCCTCCTCCATGAAGTCCATGGGACGCATCTTCAGGTGCGCCTCCATGAAGAACCCTTCCCGAGAGAGGGGCACGTCCAACACTCGCGCCAGCTCCGCCGTCCCCGGAGAGGGGGCGATGGCCGTGTTCAGCACCAGGAAATCCGGCTCGAAGGTCAGCGTCTCGCCCAACACCGGCTCCCGCACGTGGACCCGCAGCCGTCCGTCCACCTCCTCCACCGTCGGCACCGACTCATCGTCATAGCGGATGAAGACCACGCCGCGCCGCCGGGCCTCGGTGTAATACGCCTCGCGGAAGCCATAGGTGATGATATCCTTATAGAGGATGGTCACCCGACAGTTGGGATTGAGCAGCTTGATCCGGATGGCGTTCTTGATCGAGTTCATGCAACAGATCCGGCTGCAATAGTCGGGCATCTCCGGCGAGCGCACGCACTGGATCATCACCACGTGATCCAGACCGGTGATATCCTCCGGCCGATGGGCGATGCGATCCTCCAGCTCGGTCTCCGTGATGACGCGCTCGTTTCGGCCCAGCAGATAGACGTCCCCCCGCCACGTCTCACCGCCGGTGGCCACGATGGTGACGCTATGCTCCACCTCCGACTCCGTCGGCGGCCCGCCGTTCACCGGCTCGGTCCGGATGACGGCCCGGAACCGCCCCACCGAGCCGGAGTGCTCCACCACCTGGCTGCGGGTGAACACCGTCACCCGCTCGTGGCCGCGCACCCGATTGACCAGATCGCGCAGCAACCGCTGGGGATTCTGCCCCTCGGCCACATAGTAGACATGGCGCAGGTTGCCCCCCAGCTCGGCGGCGCGCTCCACCAACACGACGTCATAGCCGCTGTCGGCGATGGAGAGCGCGGCCGTCATCCCCGCCACCCCGCCACCGATGACCAGCGCCCGGCGAGCGGGATTCAACGCCGCCCGATGCACCGGGGAGGTAACCCGCACACGCCCCACCCCGCCACGCACCAATTCCATGGCCTTGCGCGTGGCTTCCCGGGGGTAAGCGCTGTGGACCCAGGCGCAATGCTCCCGGATGTTCACCATCTCCAGGAGGTACGGATTCAGCCCCACCTCCCGCACCACCCGCTGGAAGAGCGACTCGTGGGTCCGATGGCTGCATCCGGCCACCACCACTCGATTCAGCCCATGCTGCTCGATCGCTCGCTGGATCTGAGCCTGCCCCGACTCGAAGCACCCATAGCCGACCCGGGCGACATGAACGACGTCGGGCAGGCTCGCGGCGTACCGGGCCAGCGCCTCCGTGTCCACCACGCTATCGATGCTGGGATGACAGTCACAGACGAACACGCCGACCCGAGGCGGCTCTCCGGAGACATCCCGCTCCTCGCCGAACCCGTTGTCGGAGATGAACGGGTACTCCCGGCTGGACTCCGCCTGGCCCAGAGCGGCCCGCATGAGCCGCATCACATCGCCGGCCGCCCCCGCCGCGTCGATGATCGTCTCGGCGATCTCCTTGGGCGACTGGAAGGTGCCGCACACGTACACGCCCGGCTGGCTGGTCTGCAACGGCGTGAATTTATCCGTCTCGCAGAATCCATACGGGTTCAAATCGATACCCAACGCCTCCGCGGTGGCCCTGGACAGGGCGGGCGGCTGCGTGCCCACGGAGAGCACGACCATGTCAAAGCGCTCCTCCACCACCTGACCGTCCGGCCGGACGTAACGCAGGAGGAGATCTCGCGTCTTCGGATCCTCCTTAACCGAGGAGATGCGGCAACGCACGTAGCGAACGCCGAACTCCTGCTTCGACCGCTCGTAATAGGCGTTGAACTCCTTGTTGAAGGCCCGCTCGTCCATCATGAAAATGGAGCACTCCACATCCGGCAGGCGCTGCCGCGCCAGGATGGCCTCCTTCGTCGCGTACATGCAACAGATGGACGAGCAATACGGATACCGCTGATCCCGCGAGCCCACGCACTGCAGCCAGGCGATCCGCCGGGGCATCTGGCCATCGGAGGGCCGGACGACGATCCCCTCCGTGGGGCCCGAGCGGCTGGCCAGCCGCTCATACTGCATACTGTGCACCACGTTGGCGTAGCGCCCCCAGCCATACTCCTCGTACTGGCTGAGATCGGTCAGGCTATAGCCGATGGCCAGGATCACGGCGCCCACGTGGATCACCCGCTCCACAGGCTCCTGATGAAGATCGATGGCTTCCGTGGGACACACGTCAACGCACAGCCCGCAATCCTCGCAATAAGGCCCCTTGTCAACCACGTAGGCGTCAGGGATAGCGCGAGGGGCCGGCTTATAGATGGCCTTCCGCTGCGAAAGCCCCATCTGAAAGCCGCTGGGCAGCTCCACGGGGCAGGCCACCGTACACAAACCGCAGTTGGTGCAGCGGTCTACATCCACGTAGCGGGGATGCTGACGCACGCGAACGGTGAAGTTTCCCGCCTGGCCCTCGGCGGAGACGATCTGAGCGTTCGTCAGCACCTCGATATTGGGGTGCAGATTGTTGTCCAGAAAGACGGGCGAGATCGCCGGGCGTGTGCACCCATAGCCATGATCGGATGTCCCCCGACAGAGGACGCAATCGTGGGTGGGAAACATGAAGCCCAGCTGCGCCACGCGTCCACCCAGGCTCGGCAGGGACTCCACCAGGACGACGCGCAGGCCCGCCTCCGCCAGATCGATCGCGGCCCGCATGCCGCCCACCCCCCCGCCGACGACCATCACGCCAATGTGATTCCCCTCCGGATCGTCATAGATGATGTCTGCCATACGGGGATCCCCCATCACGCGCTCCTGTTCTCCTCACGTTTCTCTCCAAATCCCCCGGTATACACGTCAAACCTTATCCTGCTCTCACCCCATCACATCTCACGTACATCCAGGATCTCCACCTCCGGCAGCTTCTGAACCGTGGCCAGCAACTGCTCTTTGGAGACCCGATCCACCCGCAAGACGATCCCCAACCGCTCCGGAGATCGTTCCACCGCCCAGGAGCCGAAAGCGGTTAGATTCCCGCCGATCTCGGCGATGGCCGCGGACAGCTTGGCCATCTCCCCTACCCGGTTGGGAACGATCACGGAGAGGCGAAGCCCGGGCTCGCGGGCCCCCAGCATCTCCATCATCGTGGAGAGCAAATCCACGTCGGTGATCAGCCCCACCAGCGTATCGCCGCGCACCACGGGCAGACATCCGGTCCCATGGTCCACCATGATCCGGGCGGCCTCCTCCACCGGCACATCCTCCGTAACGGTGACCACATCGCGCAGCATCACCTTATCCACCCGGATCTTGGAGAGGATGTACCGGGTCTCCAGGGCGCTCAGGGACACGGCCGACCAGGGAATGGCCTGGAGGATCGACTGGCGGGTGATCAACCCCACCAGATGATCCTGACCGGTCACCACAGGCAGGTGCCGGAGGCCATGATCCTGCATGAGCTGCTGCGCCTCCGTGAGAACGGTGTCCGGTGCGACAACGACCAAGGGCTGAGGCTTCATACGATCCTTGACGAGCACGACTTTCCTCCCAGTCGTCCGCGTTGATGTTGTGCCCGTTTCAACACGAGCGTGCCGCTTCTACCCATGACGGGCATCCGACGCCGCCCGCCATCGGAGAGGATCTGGCCCTGCGCACAATCCCAACACGAGGCCAACGCGACAGGGGCAAGGACCCCGGACGGGCCGCGCCTCCCATCCGCCTCTCCCGCGCGCCAGCCCTCAAGACAGCAACGCCTTCCCCACCAGATGACGGCGGGGAAGGCGGCATCACCCGATCCCAGAGGCGCCATCTTCAGCGCCTCGTCATCACTTACCCATTCGCATTCTAGCACTATGCCAGATCGATGTCAATGGCTTTGCATCGCCCTCCGTGAGCACGCCATCCTATGTTTCAGGCAACGTGTACTTGAAGGCTCGCAGCGTGTTCTGCAAGAGCATGGCGATCGTCATCGGTCCCACACCGCCCGGCACGGGGGTGATGGCCGAGGCCACCTCCTTGACCTCATCAAAGGCGACATCTCCCACTAGGCGATAGCCAGACTTGCGGCTGGGATCGTCCACCCGGTTCACCCCCACGTCGATGACCACGGCGCCCGGCTTCACCCAATCACCCCGGACCATCTCCGGTCGCCCGACGGCGGCCACCAACACGTCCGCCTCCCGGGTCACCGCCGGCAAATCACGCGTGCGGGAATGGCACACGGTCACCGTGGCGTTGGCATGCAACAGCAGGAAGGACACGGGCAACCCCACGATGTTGCTGCGCCCCAGCACCACGGCTCGGCTGCCCTCCAATTTCACCCCGACCCGCTCCAGAAGCACCATGACGCCATAAGGCGTGCACGGGATGAAGAGCGGATCGCGCCCCTTCATGGCCAGCCGGCCGATATTGATGGGATGGAAGCCGTCCACATCCTTCTCGATGCTGATGGTGTTCAACACGGCTTCCTCATCCAGATGCGAGGGCAAGGGGAGCTGCACCAGGATGCCATGGATGCTGGGGTCCTCATTCAGCTCCCGGACCAGCCCCTCCACCTGCTCCTGAGTGGCATCGTCGGGCAGCGTGGGCTTCACGGAATGGATGCCCACCTCCTCACACGCCCGCCCCTTCATGCGCACGTACGTCTGAGAGGCCGGGTTGCTTCCCACCAACACCGTGGCCAGTCCAGGCACCTTCCCATACTGCGCCTTCAGCCGCTCAACCTCCGCCTTGATCTCCTGGCGGATCTCCGCAGCGATGGCCTTTCCGTCAATGATTGTGGCTGTCATCTACTCCTCCCTTGCTCCATTGCCACCACGAAAGGATAGCCGGTCTACAACCGCAGGTAGGAATCCGTGTAGATCACCTTGTTCAGGAGGATCTGCACGGTCTTGTACACCGCCGCCTGCTCCGGGTCGTCCATGTCCACATCCTCGGGCTTCAGCTCCTCATCCGCCATTGTGGCGTCGTACAGCTTCAGCAGGAGCCGCCCCAGAGGTGTGCTGTCGTCCCGCTCCTCCACGATGCGGATGTACTCCTTCAGCTTCTCGTCCAGCGGATTGGCGATGGCGCAGTCCAGGCCAGCGGCCATCAACATCACCATGTATGTGCGATTGATGAGCGACCGATGCTCATTGGGCACCGCGTTGGAGACGTTGGAGAGGCCCACGGAGACCTTGGGCGGCGGATCAGCCACGAGCTTGAGCATCTTCACCGCCTGGATGCACTCCGGGCAATACTCCTGGCATCCGGAGACCGTGAGCACCAACGGATCGATCAGAAGGTCGTCCATGGGGATGCCCAGCTCTTGCGCCCGCGGGATCAGATACTCCAGGGCGATGCTGACCCGGGTATCCGCCTCCACCGGGATGCCGCCATCCCGCATCGTCAGCGCGATCAGCTTGGCGTTGTACTTCTTGGCCAACAGCGGGACCTTCTCCAGACGCTCCGGCTGAGCCGACGTGGAGTTGATGATGGCCTGGTTCTTGGCCCGCTTCAGCCCCTCCTCGATCGCGGCCAGGTTCGTGGTGTCCAGCGAGAGCGAGACGTCCACCACCTCCTGGACGGTCTCCACCAGCCAGGGCATGATCTCATGCCCGGCGCGCTTCTGCGGGCCGATGTTCAGGTCAAGCGCCTGGGCGCCCGCCTCCACCTGCTTCACCGCCAGCTCTTGGAAGAACTTCTTATCCTTCTCCGCCAGCGCCTTCTTCACGCGCGGGGAGATGATATGGATGTTCTCACCGATGATGTACACGTTGGCCTCCTTTCCAGGACGTTCATCGTCCGTTCAGTAGTCGATCGGTAATCGAGCGCACCGCCTGGTAGGCCGCGGAGGTATCCGGCAGCTCGGCGATGGGCCGGCCGGTGCTGTCGAACTCCGCGAGCACCGGGTCCTGGGGGATCGTCTCCAGGAGCTCCAGGCCGGTCTCGTCGATGGCCTGCTGCAACGGCGGCGGAAGCGAGCCCGCCACCCGGTTCAGCAACAGGTACGTCCGTCCCACCCGGATGTGGAGCGACTCCGCCAGCCGGGCCATTTGGCCGGCCGCCAGCACCCCGCGCAGCGTGGGATCGCTCACCAGCAGCAACACATCCACATCCCGGGTCGTGCGGCGGCTGAGGTGCTCCATCCCGGCCTCGTTGTCGATCACCACGTAGTCATACCCCTGCCCCAACGCGTCCACGATCTGGCGCAGCAGGTGGTTGACCGCACAGTAGCATCCGGGCCCCTCAGGCCGCCCCATCGCCAACAGATCGACGTCGTCTCCCTCCTCCACCGCCAGACGCACCGCGTAATCCAGCCAATCCCGGCGAGCCATCCCGGTCGGCAGCGCGCCACCCTGCGCCTCCTGCAACGTGTCCTCCCGGATATCGCCGACGGTCTGCCCCAACGGCAATCCCAGAGCCAGATGCAGGTTGCTGGCAGGGTCCGCATCGATCGCCAGGATGCTCCCCACACCCCGCTCTGTCAGGGTGCGAATGAGCAACGCGGCGATGGATGTCTTTCCCGTCCCCCCTTTACCAGCTAACGCGATCGTCTTCGCCATTCATCCACCATCCATATTGGCCACTTTCCTAATTCTCGATCTTCCTCAACCCTCACGACACCCGGTCCGCCAGCGTCTCCGCCACGGAGGGGAACAGCGAGATATCCGTGTGCGGCAGGAACAACGCCGAGGTGAACCGCTCGTAGAAGCGGTTGTCCGCCGACAGCTCCACGTATGTGAGCTTGTGGGCGATATCCACCAGCCGTCGTCGCACATCCCGATGCAGGAGCACCATGTACGCCCCCAGGACGCTGGTATTTCCCAGGAATTGGAACCGATCCCAGGGGAGATCCGGCAACATGCCGATTTGGATCGCCTTTTCCACGTTGATGTACTGCCCGAACGCGCCGCCGATGAGCACCCGCTCCACATCCTGGATGCTCAGCCCGATGCTATCGCAGAGCACTGTGAAGCCGGCGTAGATGGCCGCTTTGGCCCGGATCAGGTTGTCGATGTCCACCTTGGTGATCACGATGTCATGCCCGTGCTCCGTCTCCTCCCCCCAGGCCACCACGTACTCCAGGCCGTGCTCCCCCTCACGGACGCGAGGAGTGCCCAGCTCGAGATGGAGATTCCCGGCCTTGTCCAACACGCCGGTGATGAACAGCTCCGCCAGCAGGGAGATCAGCCCGGATCCGCAGATCCCTCGCGGCTTCCCCCCGCCGATCACCCGGTATGTCGGCTCATAGGTCTGGCTGGAGATCCACACCTCCTCGATGGCGCCAGTGGTGGCCCGCATCCCGTGCTCCACGCCCGCCCCCTCAAAGGCGGGCCCCGCGGAGCAGGCGCAGGAGAGCATCCACTCGGACGTGCCCAGCACCGTCTCGCCGTTGGTCCCCACGTCGATGAAGAGCGTCAGCTCCTCCTGCTCCTCCAGCCCGGAGCTGAGGACCCCGGCCGTGATATCCGCGCCCACATAGCTCGCCACGCCCGGCAGGCAGTCCACCGTGGCGGTGGGACAGATATTCAGCCCGACTTCCTCGGCGCGCAGCGTGGGCCAGTCGTTCACGGTGGGGATGTAGGGGGTCAGGCGAATGGGCTCCGGCGGCACCCCCAGGAACAGGTGCATCATCGTGGTGTTCCCGGCCACCGTCGCCTTGTAGATGTGCTCCGGACGGATTCGCTGCCGACGCGTCACGCGATCGATGAGCTGGTTGATGGTCTCCAGCACCTTATCCCGCAGGTCGGCCAGGCCATCCCCCTTTGAGGCGTAGATGATCCGGGAGATGATATCCTCCCCGCGAGCGATCTGGCCGTTGTACTCGGCCGCCTGCTGCACGACCTGGCCGCTGACCAGGTCCACGAGATAGGCGGAGACGGTGGTGGTGCCGATATCCACGGCCAGCCCCCAGCTCTCGCCGCTGAGGTCCCCCGGCAGGATATCGACCAGGCGCGGCGGCCCCTGGGGGCGATCCCACGTGTCCATCTCCACCGTCGCGGTGACCGCCCAGTCGGCGGAGCGCAACGTCGTGCCCAGGCGCTGCAGCGTCGCCAGGTCGGCCGTCAGGCCACGCACATCGTACTGCCGGGCCAGCTCCCGTTGCAGGCGCGCCCAATCATCCGTCTGATCATCCAGCGTAGGCGGCGTGAGCTGCACGAAGTAACGATGGATGGGCTGGTGTTCGCGCCATTGGTAGGGGAAGGGTACCACCACACGGCGGGCGGCCTTCTCCGTCGTCAGCCGCCGCTCGATGCGCTCCTGCGGCGGGATCTCGATGACGGCATCCCCCTCGATCACGCTCTGGCAGGCCAGCGCGTACCCGGCCGCCAGATCATCCTGGGACAGCCGGATCGTCACCCGCCGCCGCACATCGCCGTTCTGCACGATCACCGCACAGCGTCCACATCGTCCCTGGCCGCCACAGGGCATGTTCAGATCGATGCCCGCCCGTTGCGCGGCCTCCGTGACCAGCGTCCCGGTGGGAACCTGGACCGTCACATCCGCGGGCAGAAAGCGTACTGTATGGAGAGCCATGATTTACTCGATTTGCGTGTTGTGTGTTACGTGTTACGTGTTGCGTATTGCGTGTTGCGTATTGCGTGTCGCGTGGGGCGTGGTCAGTTGGGCGACCAGAGCTTCAGGAAGCCCGGTAGATCCACCGCCTCACGCGGCCCGACCAGCACCTGCCAATCCGGCAACTCCTCCTCCAGCTCGCCCAACAGCACGGCGACGTGGCCAGGGATGATGACCTTGCGATGGTTGACCTTGGACTCGATGCCGGTCCCCTTGACCGTCTTGGCGATCTTCTCGGCGTCGAACTTGCCGGCCGCCCACGCCGTGAGGACGCTCATGCCCTCTGCATCGGCCACCAGAAGCCACCCCGGATGGCCGCTGGACTCCACCTCGTTGGCCACGGCAAAGTAGGTGATGGAGAAGTTGGTGGTGACCATGACGGGCGCGTCCGGTCCCGGGTTGTTGATCTCGTAGATGCCCGGCTCCACCTGGATCGGTTTCTGCGGATCGGTGAAGATGTTCTCCCGCCACACCAGCAGGCCATACGCCGAGGCCGGGGTGAAGCGATCCAACACGACGAACCCCGCATATTTGGCGATGTGCTGAGCCGCCAACAACGGCTCGTCCCCCGGATCGTCCACGCCCTCGCCGGGGAAGGCGATGATCGGGTAGCCCAGCGCCCGCAGGTTCTGCTTCAGCGCCAGCCGCCGGATGTACGTGAACGTCGTCAGCGTGCCCAGCGGATCGCGCGGCCCCGGATCCAGCACCAGGTCCTCCACGCCCGCCGACTTGATCTGTTCCGTCAGCTCGGCCAGGGCGGACAGATCGCCATCCCCCCGCACGGCCAGCGGCGCGCCGTGCGCCTTGGCCAGCTCCGCCAACGGCTGCCAGTTCTCCGCGGTAGCGCCCCACAGCAACGGGCGGACGCCCGCGGCCGCGTCCAGGCCGGCCTCGGCCGCCTTGGGATCAGGCGCCAACAGGATGAGCGGCCGTTCCGCCTGCATCGCCTGCTTCACCGCCTCCGCATATGTGGCCGGATCGCCCGAGGCCGCCTCCACCGCCACCCCGTCCAGGGTCAGGGAGATGCCAACATACTCAACCTCGTAGTCGCGCACCTGCTGAACCAGCGACTGGATCTCCTCGGCGGGCAGCGTGTCTCGGACCCGCACAAAGAGGCCGGGCTTGTGGTAAAAGGTCTTCTCATGGCGGAAGAGCACCGTCTCGTTCCCCGCCTCGACCTTGTACCCATCGCTGCTCAAGGTGATCAGGCGGATCGGTGGCGCCGCCGCCGCCGCCAGCTGCGCCTTGGCCTCCTCACTCACATACGGACAAGCGCTCAACTCGGCCTGCTTAGCCGCCAGCTTCATAGCGAAGGCCAGGCAGGTCGGGAAACCACACTCCTTGCAGTTCGTCTTGGGCAATAGCTTGTAGATCTGCAAGCCGCTTAATGCCATCGTGACCTCCCGGGCCCTTCGGCCCTATATAGAATTCGGAAACCCTACACGGCGACCACGCGCTCCACTTCCGGGAAGTAGTGCCGGACGGCTCGTTCGATCCCCTGCGAGAGGGTGGCCTGCATGAACGGACACCCCACGCAATGGCCGCCGAACCGCACCTGCACCTCCCCGTTCTCGTAACTCACCAGCTCCACGCTGCCGCCGTGGTTGGCCTCCAGGTATTGACTGATCTGCTCGATGAGCATCTCCAGGGTCAACTCGACCGGCTGTTCCGCTTCGCTCACGAAAGGCCTCCTATCTCCATCCAGCCCATCCGGCCTCACGCTGGAACCGATACGCCAGCGTGAAGAAGGCGGGCATGATGAAGGCGCCGGAGAGCACGATCCCGTTCTCCAGCAAAGGGTTCTGTCCCAGATACCCGATGACGCCGATCAACCCGGCAGCCGCCGAGAGGATCAATAGCCCACCGGACACCAGGTCCACACCCCACTCACGCACCAACATCAGCCCAAAGCCCAGAAGGGCCATACTGTACAACAGATACCCCAACAGATCCAGGGCGTAGGGAGCTGCGGACAGCCGACCGCTGTATCCCCAGGTCAGGTAGCCGCCCAACGCCGCCGTTCGCAGGACGGCGTCCTCGGAATGAGCGAAGAGATCGGCAAGCCCCCGGACGACCGTCAACTGCGTCCAATAGGCGAACAGGGAGAAGACGGCATAGAGCAGTCCCAACGCGCCCCACACGAGGGCCAGCCCTCCCCGCCTCCGGTAGCTCAGCACCGTCAAGGCGATGAGAAAGGGCACCTGGACCAGCGTCAACAGGAAGACGCCCGCGTACAACACCACATGGGCCGCCTCATGTTCGACGATGAACTGCAGCTCCTCGGCCGGCGTCGCCTCGGCCGGCGGGGCCGGCAATGCCAGCAGCATGACCAGCCAGACCATAGTGAGGATGGCCGCCGCCAAAGCCGACGTCGCGCCGGCCCGCATGATACCTCGTTCGCCGAACATGCGTCTGGCCCCCCTGGCGGCTTAGCTGGGCACCGGCTCGCCGGCCATAAGCCGCTCGATCATGCGCTTCACGCGCTGCACCGCCTCCGGGTGGCGCATGACCAGCACATCCGCCCCAGCATGCACCAGCGTGATCGCCGTCAGCGTCTCCCAAACGATGGCTCGCTCCTCCCAGTCACCCCAGGCGGCGGGCACCCCCTCACTGGCCCGAGCCTCTTTGGAGCGCCAGGCCTCCTCACCCGGGGTCACCAGCATCGGCGATTGGGTCATGACGTCGCCCTGCAAGGCCGCCAGACGCAGCCGCTCCATGACGGAGTAGCCGTACTCGATGCCATATCCCAGCGCCCCCGTGGTGGGATCCATGAGGATGCGATCTAGAGGGAGCCCCATGTCGTGGATCAGGATGATCAACTGCTTGGCCAGGTTCACGTCCATGGGAGTGCGGGAGTCCACCAGATGGCCATGGGCCAGCGCGGCCGCCACGATGGTGCGATAATTCTTCTCCTCGCACACACCCAACACCAGCCGCTCGCCCTTGGCCTCCTCAGCCACCGCCACCAGCAGATCGTTGTCCAGGTCCGCCTGCCCCGGCCCGAACACCAGCAGGGGAAGCCCCGTGGCCTCCAGCACACGCCGCACCGTGGCCCGGGCCGCGTCAGGCGATGGCGGGGAGCCGTTCCCGCCCGTGGGCGCCGTCAGACGCAGCAGGATCAGATCTGCGCCCCGCTCCGTCGCCGCCTGCGCCCACGTCACCGGATCGTTCACCACATCCCCCCAGGCGTTCAACAGGGGAGCGGGCCACTCCTCCGGCCGGCGATCCTGGATCTCGATAGCGATGCGTGGCGGATGCGGCATCTCCCCTTCATCGTGCAGGAAGGGCAGCGTCGATGCGCCCCCGATCGTGACGGTGTGACTGCGCGTACCACCTTCGGCCGCAGTGGCCCCCAACGTGATCTCACGCACCCGTCCCGTCCACGTCTCCTTTGGAATGGCTACTTCTGGCATCATTCCCTCCTCGCGACGGCACGCTCATTTCCCGTCGCGCAGCAAGATTGGCAGATATACTCTCTGAGATAACAGACCATGGATCACGAAATCCGCGTGCGTCACATCCGGCGGCACCGTCACCCGCCGCTGCGGCGGGGTGCTGCTCGGATATCGCTTCGATGCAGGACGCACGAGGTAACTACCCGGTCCCACTCGCAACTCATACGCGCCCGCGCCCCAGCCGTACACCCGATCCGCCAGCGTCTCGGTCTCATAGGACACGTCCCCAGCCTGGGCGACCACGGGTACGCCACACGCCGGAGCGCCCCCGACCAGGGTGACCCGCCCGCGTATCCGCTGGGAGAGCGGGTCGAGCGTCAGCGTCAGGGAGGCATCCGGCGGCACCGTCACCTGGCGCCGGGCGCTCGCATAGCCGCACGCCTCCACCTCCACCTCATACGTGCCCGCCGGCAAATCGAACGCAAAGGACCCATCATAGTAGATGAGTTTGCTTTGCACGTACTCGTGGCCGGAATATTGGCCCGGCACCACATAGTACACCATCCCCTGGGTGATCGGCTGACCAGAGGCATCCCGCACCACACCGCTGACACGATACGTCGTCGGATAGGTGAAGTCAATGCCGGATATGTCCTGGGTCACCGTCACCACTTGCGAGGGGAACGGCACGTCGGCCACGGCCCGGAGCTCGTACACGCCCGCCGGCACGGTCAGCGTGTACGCGCCGCTGGCGTCGCTCTTCAGCGGCGTGGATTCCGCCTCCCCCGTGCCGACCGGCTGCGCCATGACCGTGGCCCCCGTCAGCGGCCCCCCGGACCGATCCAGCACACGGCCCGTCACCTGGAAGGCCTCCGGCGCCCGCAGCTCCACGTCGGTAACCGGCCCCGCGACGTCGACTACGACCGGCGCCGGATCCGGATACCCCTGGATCACAGATGCGAGCGAATACCGCCCGGCCATGAGCGTAAACGTGAACGCCCCCGAGCTATCCGGCCGCGTGTGAGCGACCTCCTCGCCGCCGGGCGTCAGCGCGACCACGTCGAACGCGCCGGACAGCGAGCCGCCGGAGTGGGTGCGCACGTTTCCACGCACCGGGTATACCTCAGGCAGCCGCAGGTCCAGGCCAGCGACGTCCGCTTGTGGCGAGATGGTGGTGGTCACCACCCCATAGATGGCATCCCCGGGCCACGTCGCACGCACCCAATAGGAGATGCCCCCCAGGGAAAGGGCATAATTCCCTCCCCCATCCGTCTCGTCCCGGTCCGCCCAACGATCGACGTCACGACAGGCGCTCATGGGCCTCGCCCGCACCCGGGATTTCCACACGGGCTGGTCACCATCCCCAATCACCCGGCCGGTCACCCGGTACGCGGCGGGCATCTGGAAATTCAGCGTCGCCGTCTGCGCCTCCCGGAGATCCACCCGGCGGGCCAGGGGCTGAGGCAGAGTCTCCACGGAGACCTCATACTCCCCGGCGGGCACCGAGAACTGATAGCTACCCGTCTCATCCGTGTAGGCCCGGTAGATGTTCCCCTCCGCGCACCTCAGCGCCTCCGCCGCCACCGAGGCGTTGCTCACCGGCTTTCCATCGGCATCCCGCACGACGCCGGTGATGAGACGATCGTTCTCCCTCACCACCAGGCGCACATCCGTGACCTCAGGCGGCACGTGCACCCAGACGGGGTCGGCGAAGCCGTGGTCGAACAACTGCTGTGCGACCACCAGCCAGTCCCCCGGCAGGTTCACCTGCAGCGAGAAGGCGCCGGAAGGGTCCGACAGCCCGCTGGCCAGCGACCCGGTCCGGAACTCCGTCGCCGAGACCCACGCGTTGGCGATGGGCGCCCCGCTCTGGCTGACCACCTGCCCGGCGATCCGATACGTCTCCAGGGCGCCCTCCTGCGGCCGGGCCGGGGCGGCCGGACGGACGTCCTCCACAAAAGGAAGCGCCGAGAGCCGCCGGGCAGCCGCATCATCCGCGCCGACCAGGAACAGAATCTCCGGATAGCCCGGGTGCGAGAGGACGTTCACGCGTCCCAGATCCTCCCGCGGCTCAAGCCGGGCACGCACCTCCCGGACATACGAGGCACAGCCATCCTCGCAGTGGAGGCGCACGATCCACATAGAGGGCGGCAGGGCCTCTCGGGCGGCGCTTCCGCTCACCAACCCAACCCACGCGATCGCCACCAGCACCCAGGTGATATACTTCGGCAAGATCAGACCTCCTTGTATGACTCCCTCACCGCCGAACCCTATCACCCAAAGTGTGCCATGAATGACGGCAAACGCGCAAGGCTTTGCCCTGCCGCCTCATCACTCCGGTCACGCGTCCCGCCTGATCAGAAGATCGGCGGCATGGTCAACGCCGGATGATCATGCTGCTCCAACCACGGCAGCAGCTCCTCCACCGTGGTCGCCACCCGCTCGTCTGCGATGCGGTCGATCAGGTCCGGCATCCCCTCCCGCTCGGCGACGGCCTTCAGCTCCTCAGCCATGGTCTCCTTCAGGATCGAGGACATCCACACCACCCGCTTAAAGCCGCCGTCGGCGGAGATGAACTTGGGACTGGTCAGGTAGAACTTCCCCACGCCCATGACCCCCGGCGTCTGCAGGCCGCCGCCCGCCATACCCGCCAGGGTGGAGAAGGTCATGCCGGCGGGGGTCATGCTGGGATCCTCTCGGCTGACGACCATGACGCCGTTGGCCTCGGGGATCACCATGACGATGCACTCGAAGCACCCGCAGGCCGTCATCGGGTTCTCCATGATGGAGTACATGGCCACCTGCTCCACCGTGCCGTGAGAGGCCTGCCGGGCGTACTCATTCACCCCCGTGAAATATCCTTTCACCGGGTCCAAACATTCCTTCTTCGGGATCGGCTGATTGGGCCCCGTGGGGTTGATCTCATGGGATGCCTTGCAGTCAAGCCAGTTATAGGCCCCACACAGCCCCAGCCGCTGCGGGCTGATGATGCAGACGTGATTCGGGGCGAAGGACTGACACAGCGTGCACGAGTAGAAGGCGTCGACCGACTCATCGACCATCCCAGCCAGACGGATGTTCCGCTCGTGATAAGCCTCGCGCGCTCGCGCCAGCCACGTCTGGATCTGCTCCGGATCGGTCAGGATCTTCACCTGGACCTTGTCCACGATGGCGCCGAAGTCGGCGTGGAAGCGAGCGTAGAGGATGTCACCGAAGTGCCGCAGCGAGAACCCCTTCTCCGCCGCCTCCTTGCTGATGCGGATCCAGGTGATGTCCCGCTGGCCGATATGCTGGATGCCGGAGGCGCCGTTGATAAAGTAGTGGATCTGGCGCTCCAGGACCGGCTCGAAGTCGTGCTGCATCTTGCGGCCGGCCACCTCCACCACGATGCCCAGATCCATCGCGCCGCCCACCTCTGTCTCGGTGTACTCCGGGCCGATGACCTCGATCTTGCCGTCCTCCACCTCATCCCAGTCGGCCATGCGCAGGTACTCGAACGCCCGCGAGTACTTGCCGCCGAACTCCACCCGCATGTCCTTACGGCGCACCACCTCGCCCTCGAAGGCGGAGCCGTACGGCACCGGGATGGGCACCTCGGTGATGCGCACCTTGACGCCGCGCACCTCGATGGCCCGCTGCACCAGCCGGGCCGCCCGCTCCTCCTCCGTCTCCGCGTCGATCTCGTTCCAGGGCATGGAGATGACGTGCTCGTAGCGGGTGACGCCGGTAGGCAGGATCTGCGGGATCACGGTGTCCGCAATGGTGGGGAACCCGTAGGAGATGGCACCGGCGGCGGCGGCGTACTTCAGGTCGTCCACCTCCCCCAGCGCCAACACGAAGGCGAAGACGCGGAACTTGTTGTAAAGGAGGATATCCCGCCACTGCCCCGGTTTCAGGCCGCCGAAGGTCAGCGCCGATCGCGTGGCGAACCCCAGCGCGTAGATGGCGGAGATGGTATCGCGCCCAAAGGGGACGATATAGGTATCGTAGCCCATCTCCACCCCTTCCTCATGCAACTGGTCGATGATGGAGCGTCCATTGACGTTGCCGGAGAGGAAGACCAGGATGTTCCGCTGCTGAAGTTCTCGCACCAGGGCGACGGCCGCCTTGTTGCTCCGGGCCGCGCCGACGATGGCAGCGAAGCCGGGCATGCGGCCGTCCACCAGCTGGATTCCCCAGGAACGCAGCTGGATATCGTCAATGGGGCCGTTGAGATGCCCATCGGTGGCCTCGCCCTCGAACTCGGGGCTGGTAAAGGAGGTGCCACCGGCCAACTGGAACCCCGGATAAGGCTCTGGCTGCTCCCCCAGAGCAAAGCGGATCCCCTCGATGGCCTCCATGGCCAGCAGGGTCGCCATACCGGAGTCCAGCGTCTCCCCCAGATAGGGCGTCCACAGGTTCCCGTCCGGCACCGGGTGCAGCAGCTTCTTCGCGTGCTCCAGCACCGGCGTCAGGTCATCCAGCTTGGTGACCTCCTGGCCCAACATACCGTAGATGACGGGCAGATAGTAAGCCGTATTGGGGAAGGCAACCGGGGTATCCCCTCCCTTCTCGGCGATGGCTTTCTGGAGCAGCGCTTCCGCTTCCGCGACGAGGGCATTGGCCCCACGGATGGCTCGTGTCGCAATGTATCGGGACATATTTTCCCCCACCTCCCTTACTTAGCCACTTGCCCGTAAACCGCCTCGATCCGCTCCTCCAACGGGAGCTCCAGCAGTTCCGGCATGCGCCAATCACCGCTCTTCCCCCACCTGGACGGATCATACTCGGGCAAGCCCAAGGCAGCTCGCTTTTTATCGATATGCGCCAGCGCTCGGCGGACGATCTCCTCGGCCTCCGGGACGAACTCCAGCCTGCCGCCGACCTTCTTCTCCCAGCCCTCGCTGATGAGCCGGGTCACCTCCTCGCTTCCGCGCACGGGCCCTTCACCGCCCATGATCACGTAAGCCCCAGAGGCCACACAGTAGGTGGCGATGGCGAGAGCCTTCTCGCTCATCCACTCCGGCGCCATGCCCACCGCCGGGATATCGGCGATGTCCTCTCCAAGCCCGGTCTCGGTGGCCATCTGAGAGAGGACGGTGAGGATCCGGGAGTTGTCCACGCAGGAGCCCATGTGCAACACCGGCGGGATGCCGATGGCCTCGCAGACCTCCCGCAGGCCGGGCCCGGCCAGCTCCAGCGCGGTCTCGGGGGTCATATACCCCTGCTTGGCGCTGGCGATGGCGCCGCAGCCGGTCTCCACCACCAGCACATCGTTCTTGATGAACTCCGTCACCACATAACGATGGAGCGAATCATGGCAGATCCGAGCGTTGTTGCAGCCGATGTTGGCCACCACGCCCCGGATGCGGCCCGCGATGATCGCGTCGTTGAGCGGCCGGAAGGAGCCCCGATAGAAGCCGCCCAGGGCATAGTCGATGTACTCGTGGGAGAAGCCCGGCACCAACGAACTGCGCACGTCGGGGATCACGGTCTCCCCGCGCTCGGGGAAGCGATCGATGGCCCGCCGGATGATCTCCTTGGCGATCTCCAGCGCGTTGCGCTCATCGAACTCGATGTGGGTGGCGCCGGTGATCCTCACCTTCGGCGAGGTGGTGATCAGCTCCGTATGGAACTGCTCCGCCACAGGCACCAATCCCTGCATGATGCACTGGACATCCACCACCATCGCCTCCACCGCCCCGGTGAGGATGGCCAGTTCCTGCTGGAGGAAGTTGCCCGCCAGGGGGACGCCCTCCCGCACCAACGTCTCGTTGGCGGTGCAGCAGATGCCCGCCAGGTTGATGCCCTTGGCCCCCTTGCTCTTGGCGTACTCGATCATCTCGGGGTCCTGCGCCGCGGCGACGATCATCTCCGACAGGGTGGGCTCATGGCCATGGATAATGATGTTGACCATGTCCTTCTGCAGCACCCCCAGGTTCGCCTCGGATCGGATCGGGGCGGGCGTGCCGAAGAGGATGTCCGAGAGATCGGTAGCCAGCATGGAGCCGCCCCACCCATCGGCCAGCGCGCAGCGCATCGCCTGGTCCAGCAGATGCTCGGCGTCCTGGTCGTTGCCGATGTGCGTACGGTGCAGCAGGTCCACCACCTCACGGTCGATGCTTCGAGGGGCAAGCCCCAGCTCACGCCAGATCCTCTGTCGCTTCTCCGGGGCGCGCTTCAGGTAGAGGATCTCCCCCTCGATGCGTCCGAACTCCTTCAGAGCCGCCAGGGCCACATCCTGGGCGATCTCCGAGATCTCCCGTCCGCCGGTCTCGACGCCCAGATACCCGGCGACCTCCAGCAGCTTGTACGGATCACGGATCTTATAGTCGGGGGCGTCTCCTTTGGCCGCCTCCAACAAGGTGTAGGCCAGGTCACGGCCATGGTCTGAGTGGGAAGCGACGCCCACCGCCACAGCGCGGGCGAAGTTGCGGGCCACGATCGTATCTCGCGTCGCCCCGCACACGCCATATTCAGTCTTGCCCACCAGCCGGCAGGGGCCCATCGCGCAGTTCCGGCAACACAGCGACTCCGCGCCGATGGGACAGGGAACGATCTCGTCGGCCCGGGCGAAGGCGGTCTCCACCTCCAGCTGGAGCGCCCGCTCCAGAAGGGCAATCGCAGCCTCGTCTCGGCTGGCCTCCTCGGGCCTGCGTATCTTCTTCTTCGCCATGTCTTATCCTCCTCACACAGGGGGTCAACTCTTCTAGTATCTACGAAACTCTCCCGACATCTCAATATCCGCCTGATTGGTCTCGGTCATCCGGAAGCCCAGCACTTCCCATTTCGGATCGCGACGCTTCTCGGTGGGTTGCACGAGGATGGGGGGCTCCCCTTCGCCCACCGGGTAGCCAGCATCGGCTAGGGCCTGCTCAATGGCCGCACGATCGATCTTGGCCGGATCATAGGTGACCAAGACTTGCTTCCAGGCCGAGCTGATGTAGAACTCCTCGACCCCGTCCAGGTCGGCCATCACGTCTCGCACCTTGAGAACATGATGGTCCGCCCAGAGGGAGGGGACATCCAACACGACCTTTTCCATATCATTACCTCCTTGCGCCGTAGCTCTTAGGAAACATCCTGGGGACCTTTGTCTTCAAAAGCGTCCCTGCGCCACCCGATGCGGAGAGCATCGCGTCGCCCTCTCACTCCGAGTCCGGGGACGCCTCAGCATCCGCGTCGTCATCCACCCGGCCGTGCGGTCGCAGGTAGACCGGCGGCGTGCGGTACGGAGCGGCCTGATCACGTACAACGCCTCGCATGATATCACCGGAGACGTGCATGAGCGTGTCGTTGAAGTCCGGGTCGATGCCCATGCTCGCCAGGCAGGGATAATGATGATGAAACATGCCCGCTTGATGTTCCGCCTCATCCACGTGCACGCCGACCAGTTTCTCCGCCACGAAGCGGGCGCACCCGCACGCGGCATCCCGGATCACCTCGACCGATTCGATCGTTTTGCCGTCCTCCCCAACGTGGATGCGCAGATCAGGTCGGCCGAACCGCTTCGCGAAGGCGGCGATGACGGGGTGATCATACGAGCGCGCATAAGAGCGCACGTTATAGCTGGATTCGGTGAGGGAGCAGAATGGTTTCGGGAAGACAGCAGCCACGCCCGCCTGTTTCAGCCAACTCGCTATCTGACGCGCCAGCCCCGAGGGGAGCCACTCCTCGCGATCGATGGGAGCGATGACCGCCTGGGCGCCCACCGCCTCGGCCAACTCCGGCAGCAACACGGCCGTCGCGGGCACCTGTCCCAGCGACAGGATGAGATCGGCCGGCGGCAACCCCGGCGGCACAAACGCCTCGGGCTCATCCATCGCCTCGTCGAGAGAGATCGTGGCCGGCGCATTCCATATCACCAGACGCCAATCCAGCGGCATATGCCGCCGCACGTTCTCCGCAATCCGACGCCCATATTCCCCCTGAACAATCGCCAGAATACGCACGCTCGCAATCCCCTTCCTTACTCTTGAAAGCCTTCAGGGGGACGACGCGCGCGCCGTCCCCCTTCCCACCGCTCACAGATCAGAAGAGCCCGACCACGCGGCCGTTCTCGTCGATATCGACGTTCATGAAGGCGGGTCGAGAGGGCAACCCGGGCATGGTCCGCATCTCCCCACACAGCGGGTAGATGAACCCGGCACCCACGGAGGCCCGCACCTCACGCACCGGCAGGCGATACCCTCGCGGCACCCCCTTCCAGGCGGGGTTGTGGCTCAGCGAGAGATGGGTCTTGGCCATGCAGATGGGCAGATTCCCATAGCCCGCCTTCTCATAGGCCGCGATCTGGCGCTCCGCCTTGGTCTCATAGTCCACACCGTCCGCCAGGTACACCTTGGTCGCGATGGCCTCGATCTTCTGCTTGATGGACCACTCCAACGGATAGAGGAACTGGAAGTTGGACGGCTTATCACAGGCGGCCACCACCGCCTCGGCCAGCTCCAGCGCCCCCTCGCCGCCGCGGGCCCAATGCTCGGAGACGGCCGCCGCGTCCGCGCCGGCCTCCTCGGCCACTCGCTTGACCAGGGCCAGCTCCGCATCGGTGTCGTGCGGGAAGCGATTCACCGCCACCACCACCGGGACGCCGAAGAGCTTGGCGATCTCGATGTTGCGCACCAGGTTCTCGCACCCCTTCTCCAGCAGCTCCAGGTTCTCCTCGGTGTACGCCGGATCCAGCGGCCGGCCGGGCACCACGCGCGGGCCGCCGCCATGCATCTTCAGCGCCCGTACCGTGGCCACCATGACGACGCAGTTGGGGACCAGGCCGGAGTAGCGGCACTTGATGTTCATGAACTTCTCCATGCCGATGTCGGCGCCGAACCCGGACTCCGTCACCACATAGTCCGCCAGCTTCAGCGCGATCTGATCGGCCAGGATGGAGGAGTTCCCATGCGCGATGTTGGCGAACGGGCCGGCATGCACAAAGGCGGGCTGGCCCTCCAACGTCTGCATCAGATTGGGCTTGATGGCGTCCTTCATCAGGACCGTCATAGCCCCGGCCACGCCCAGATCCTCGGCCGTGATGGGCTCGCCCGACTTGCTCTGCCCGATCACGATGCGGCCCAGCCGCTCACGCAGGTCCTTCAGGCCGGTCGTCAGCGCCAGGATGGCCATCACCTCGGAAGCCACCGTGATGTCGAACCCGCTCTGGCGCGGCCGTCCGTCAGTCTTCTCGCCCAGGCCGATGATGACGTTGCGCAACGCCCGGTCGTTCACGTCCACCACCCGGTTCCACGTGATGGTATAGGGATCGATGTTCAGGCGCTTCAATCCCAGCTTGGCCAGCCGCTCGTCCGAGTAGTTGTCCTCATGCAGGATGCGAGCGTCGATGGCGGCCGCCAGCAGGTTATGCGCCGCCCCCACCGCGTGGATGTCGCCGGTCAGATGCAGATTGAAATCCTCCATGGGCACGACCTGGGAATAGCCGCCGCCGGCCGCACCGCCCTTGATGCCAAACGTCGGGCCCATGGATGGCTGACGGATACACGTCATCACGCGCTTGCCCAGACGCCCCAACGCCTGCGTCAGCCCGATGGTGGTCGTCGTCTTCCCCTCGCCCAGAGGGGTGGGCGTGATGGCCGTCACGTCGATGTACTTCCCCTGCGGCCGGTCCTTGAACTTCTCCAGGACCTCCAGCTGGACCTTCGCCTTGTACTTGCCGTACAGTTCCAGATCGTCCGGCTCCAGGCCCACAGAAGCCGCGATCTCCAGGATCGGCTTCAACTCGGCCGCCTGGGCGATTTCGAGATCACTGGGTACTGTTGACATCGCTGGCTCCTCCTTTGCTACGAGTCTATCCTCTTCGAACGATACGGGGACAGGGCCCTCCTTTAGGCCGCCGTGTCCTCCGCCGTGGGCTGTCCTTCCACGATGTGCGGATGGAGCAATCGCCCACGCAAGACGTTGACGCCGCGCCGTAAAGCCGTGGAGCGCTCCAACGCCCCGTCGACACCGTACTGACCGATCAACAGGAGATAGGGCAGGGCCGCATTGGTCAGGGCATGGCTGGCACTGCGAGCCACCCGCGCCGGGGCATTCGGCACGCAATAGTGCACAACCCCCTCCTCAATGTAGAACGGGTCCCGATGGGTGGTCGGCCGGCTGGTCTCCACACAACCGCCCTGATCGATGGAGAAGTCGATGATCACCGCCCGCGGCCGCATGCTCTGTACCATCTCTCGGGTGACCAGCACCGGCGATCGGGCGCCGGGGACAAGCACGCACCCCACCAACACGTCGGCGAAACGCACGACCTTATGCAGATTGTAAGGGCTGGTGAAGAGGGTGACGATGCGCCCCCGAAGCATGGAATCGACATGCTGCAAGCGCCGCGGGTTGTGATCCAGGACGGTCACGTGCGCTCCCAGCCCGGAGAAGCACCGGGCGGCATGGGAGCCCACCACGCCAGCGCCCAGGATCACCACCTCCGCCGGAGGCACTCCGTGCATGCCGCTCAGCAGGATGCCACGCCCGCCCATGTGGCTGGACAGCAGCTCGCTGGCGATCATGGGGGCCAACCGACCGGCCAGCTCGCTGGTCGGCATCAGCACGGGAAGCGTGCCATCGTCCTCCTGAATCATCTCGTAGGCGATGGCCGTGACCTCGCGCATCTCCAGCGTCTCCGTCAGGTCTCGCGAGGCCACCGCCAGGTGCAGATAGCACAACAACGTCTGCCCGGACCGCAGCAGGTGATGCTCTGCTCGGGTCGGCCGTGTGGCCTTGACGATCACCTCGGCCCGGCCGTAGGTCTCCTCCGCGGAGTAGACGATCTCCGCGCCGGCCGCCCGATAGTCCTCGTCGGAGAAACCGGCCCCCAACCCGGCGTTGCGCTCCACATATACGGTGTGTCCAGCATCGACCAGGGCGTGCACGCCCGCGGGGGTCAGCCCCACGCGCATCTCCAGATCCCGCACTTCCTTCGGAACGCCAAACCGCATCGAGCGACCAGACATAGACGCCGGCTCCCCTTCCAGGGCATCGTAGGGCAAGGGGACGGTTCGCGCTCCCGGTGGTGTGGCAGCGCCCTGCCGTTGCTCCCGGAGGTCCTGCTGATGGATCAGATACAGCTCACAGAAGTCGCACGTGATATATGGAGGCGCGCAGCAGTGACGGTCGCCGTTCCCGAGCTCCCAGCACGGTGTACGCGAGAGGTAAGCCTCGCATCGCTCGCACGGCAAGGGCCATGAGGCGCTCTGGCTTCCCACGCGCAGCGCACACCAAGCTCGCACCTCCCAACACGGCCGCACAGAAACCTCCCCCACTCCCGTTGACATTCTAAAGTACAGTGACCGGCGCGAGGACAAGGAGCGACGAAACAAAAAGCGCCATCTGTCCCTTCCCACTTCGGGACAGAATGGCGCCCATCATCAGCAGGCGGTGCCATCCTCAGCACCGTAGCATCCGCTTCCGTATTTCGCTATCAATATACCATGCAGGTCCCCAGGTGTCAATAGTGGCACATGCGGTGACAGGGCTTTTCAAAAATCTAACGGAGACTCTCCCCGGGCACCTCAAACCAGCCTCGCCTCACTTGGGAAAGGGCGTTGTAGGGGCGCAACGGCATTGCGCCCTATTCGCATCCACTGAACAGCATGGGCGAGGCCCCCGCCTGTCGCTTTTTCCCTCCACAGGCGGCCGCACCTGAAAGGGAAAGCGCGGAGGGGAAGCCCCTCCGCAGAAAAACGCCTTTTCTCGCCTTTCACCTGCCCGGCTGGGGCTTTGGCCGGCGGCCTTCGGCCCCACGGGGCAGGTGAGGAGCTGAAAATAGATCTCTTCGGAGGGGCTGCCGCCCCTCCGAGCCACCCCAGAGATGCGGGACCACGCTTCCATATCGCTTAATCTGATACCAATGGGGCGATCAACGGGTCACCCCCATTCGCATCAACGGAAGGACTCTTCTCAATCTTGCCTTGCCCGGCTGAGGCAGGGGCTCTGGCCTATAGCCTAAGCTCCCGCCGGACAACAGTCCGGCGACACAGAGCGGACTGTTGTCCGCTTGGAGCACGCATGGACAGGTGCAAAGACTCGGGATATGACTCTATAAAGGGGCTGTGCCCCCTTGAGCCTCCCTGGGAACGTGGAAGCATGCCCTCGTGGGGCTTAAGTTGATACCCAAGGGACGCAACGGCGTTGCCCCCCTACCCAATACGCCTCTAGGAGCTCGGACATTACTTTAGATCTTGTAGAGGCAGTCCTTGTGGCTGCCTCAGGCGCCCACAAGGGGCGCCCCTAAAGATCCTTTTCCTGAGGACGCCGAGAAAGCTGGACGCGCTCGCCCCCCAATGGTATGATGCAAACCGAGAGGCCGCTTGAACATGAGGAGAGGAGGATCGATGTCGAAGGCAACCGTGCTCGTAGTGGACGATGAACCCAACATCCTCAGCGTCGTCCAGGCGTACCTGCAACAGGAGGGCTTTACCGTCTACACCGCCGCCGACGGGCTCTCCGCCCTGAAAGCCGCCCGGGCATACCGGCCGGACCTCATCGTGCTCGACATCATGCTGCCTGGCCTGGACGGGATCGAGGTGCTTCGGCGCCTCCGCCAGGAGTCCAACGTCTACGTCCTCATGCTGACGGCCAAGGCCGATGAGACGGACAAGATCGTGGGCCTCACCATGGGAGCCGACGATTACCTGACCAAACCTTTCAGCCCCCGAGAGCTGGTCGCCCGGGTCAAGGCGATCCTGCGCCGCGGGCGCGGCGTCGGCCAGGACGAGGCCCCGTTGAACTTTCACCGCCTGCGCATCGATCCGGAGGCGCGCCAGGTCTGGAAGGACGACCGCCCCGTGGAACTGACCCCCATCGAATTCGACATCCTGTTGGCGTTGGCGCGCCATCGTGGCCGGGTGCTCAGCCGGGAGCAGCTCATCGAACACGTCTGGGGATACGATTATTACGGCGACGAGCGCGTGGTAGATGTCCACATCGGGCGCATCCGCAAGAAGATCGAGGACGATCCGGCGCATCCCACATGGATCATCACCGCCCGAGGCATCGGATACCGGTTCGAGGGGGAACCCGCATGAGGATACGGACGGCATTGCACCAGCGACTGAGCTGGAAGCTCTTCCTCTCCCACCTGGTCATCGTGGCTGTCGGCGTGGTGGTGCTGGCCAGCACGGCCGAATTCCATGCGCCGGCCGCGCTGGCACGCCACATCGCCCGGATGCAAGAGGTCCTGGGCGACGACCCGGCTCTGGCGGCCGACCTGCACGAGAACTTCATGGCTGCCGTTAACGAAGTCCTGGCGGTGGCCGCCATGATGGCCACGCTGGCGGCGTTGCTGGTGAGCATGTTCACCGCCCACCGAATCGTGCAGCCGGTCCGGGCCATGATGGAGGCCAGCCAGCGCATCGCCGCCGGCGAGTACCGGGAGCGCGTGCAGGTCACCAGCGAGGACGAACTGGGGGCCCTGGCGCAAGCCTTCAACCAGATGGCCGAGACCCTGGAGCGCACGGAGCAACGGAGGCTGGAGCTCATCGGGAACGTGGCTCATGAGCTGCGTACCCCGCTGAGCAGCATCCGGAGTATTATGGAAGGGCTGATGGACGGCGTACTGCCGCCGGAGCCCGCCACGTTCCAGAACGTCCTGCGGGAGGTCGCCCGACTCCAGCGCCTGGTCCACGACCTGGAGGAGCTCTCCCGCGCCGAGGCCGGGCAGATCCCCCTGGACCTTCGCCTCGTCTCCCTGACCGATCTGGTGCGCTCCGCAGCCGAGCGCCTGCAGCCGCAATTTCAGGACAAGGGCGTCGAACTCGTCCTGGATCTCCCCCCAGACCTTCCACAGGTATGGGTCGACCCCGGCCGCATCACTCAGGTGTTGATCAACCTGCTGGGAAACGCCCTGCAGTACACCCCCTCCGGCGGCCGCGTCACCGTGCGCGGCCGCGCGGATCACCGGGAGGTGACCATCGCCGTGCAGGACACGGGCATCGGCATCCCAGCCGAGCATCTGCCCCACATCTTCGAGCGCTTCTACCGCGTGGACAAGTCCCGGTCCCGCGCCGGCGGCGGCAGTGGGATCGGCCTGACCATCGCCAAACATCTGATCGAGGCCCATGGCGGGCGTATCCAGGCGGAGAGCCCCGGGCCCGGTCGCGGCAGCACCTTCACCTTCACCCTCCCTCGCGCCGCCTGATCCCTCATTCATCAAACCTTTACACTTCCTTCAAGAGCCCGTCACGACGGTCGGATACAATGGAACTGACCTGAGAAAGATATCCCGCCCGGCCCCGAAACGGGCCACGGCGGGACACTGCAAGAGAGTGTAAAGGAGGCGGAACATGATGATGGGATTCGGCCTAGGCGGCTTCGGATTGATTTTCATGCTGTTCCTTTGGGTGGTGGTAATCGGCCTGGTGGTCTGGCTGGTAGGCGGGCTTTTCCCCCGGATCACCAACACGGCGTCGCCAGAAAGGGCCACGTCGCGCACAAGCACAGCGGAGACCCCGCTGGAGGTCTTGAGACGACGATACGCCCGCGGCGAGATCAGCAAGGCGGAATACGAACAAATGCGCCAGGCCCTGGAGGCGTAGCCACCCCCGGAATGCGAAGGGGGATTTAACGGGGCCACGGTCGCCATAACAGCGGATGAAGCATGGAAGCTCCACCCGCTTAGAAGCGCACGGACAAGCGCAAACGAAGAGAGGCAACGCCAGGCGTTGCCTCTCTTGCCGTCTTAAAGGCCAGCGACCGCTTATGGCCCGCTCTCCACCGGATATCCGGCCTCCTCCCAGACGCGAAGGCCACCCCGGATCGCTTTGACGTTCTTGTATCCCTTGTTCATGAGGATAAGCGCCGCACGGGCGCTGGATTCCTCGTTCGGTCAGGTACAGTAAGTGATGATCTCCGCGTCCCGAGGCAACTCCTGATAACGCTCGTCCAGCTCCGTCAAAGGCAGCGAGACCGCCCCAGGGATGTGGGCCGTGCGATACTCCTCCTGACTGCGCACATCTACGAACAACGCCGCCCCGGCATCGTACCGGGCTTTGGCCTCCGCCAGGGAGATACGGGGCACATCAGGATAGGGGATGCCGCTCTCATCGTGATAATCGGGCAAGTCGGAACTGGTCGGCGCACTTCGATTCAAACTGAAGAAGACCAGGGCCACGACCAACACCACCACAACGCCGCCCACCCACGCCCAGGTCCTGGGCGTCATATACCAACGGCGTTGCACCCGGCGCGCCCGGCTCCGCTGAGAGGAGCGCTTGCGCGACTTTGAGGACCTAGCCGATCGAACCGGGGCGCCGCACGATGTGCAAAACCGGGCCCCCGGCTTTATCTTAGCACCACATTGCGTGCAAAACGCGGCCGCGCCGCCGGTGGCCGCTGAACCTGAACGCGATCCCATCCACCACTCCTTTCCAGAAATCTGGCCATGCCAGGCATCATTCCATGAACACCCGTTCACACATTATCCACACAAGCCCGGGGCTGTCAAAAATCATGCGCGGGAGGAATGGATGCACGACCGCCCTCACCGCGTTGGGCAACCGGAAAAGTTTGCAGTATAATATAGTTGTAGGATGCTGCGCCTCATCCCGATCGAATCCTTCGTAAAGAGAAGACCATGCTCGACGAGTCAAGTGCCTCATCCACACCATCGGCCGCCCAATCCGTGCACATCCGGAGGGCGCGGCTCTACCCCTATCCAGACCTGACCAAGCTCTGGCTGCGGGCAGAGCTCTCCCCATTCACCACCCCACCTAATCTGGAAGTGATCGTGCACGATCCCGACGGGGAGGTGGCGACCAGCATGTATCTGGTCGAATGGCGCGACCCCTACGTCTCGCTCACCCTGCACCTCCGCCGCGCGCCGCAACCCGGCGGCCGATATACCGCAGAGCTGATCCTCACCGAGAAAGGGGAAAAGCTCCTGGATCATAAACGTGTGGCCTTCGACCTGACCTTCGTCGAGCCCGATGCAGAGGACCTTGCTCCGGGATCACCCGCTTAACACCCCAGTTAGGGAGATTGCCGATGCACTGGAAGCCACGTCGACGCCTGATATCCGTACGCACCTGGAACCTCGGCCTGATCCTGATCGCCCTCGCGATCATCCTGCTCTTGAGCGTGCCCCATCTCGCGGCCGCCGAGACCTCCCTGGCGGCCCCCAACCCGCAGGAGACGCCGCCGCTCGTCTGCTTCACGGCGACGCCCACCCCGACGCTGCCGCCCCCGCCCACGGACACGCCGACGCCCACACCCACGCCGTACGTCCCGCCGCCCACGCCCTCCACCCCCACGGCGACGCCCACCCCCTGTCCGCCGGGCGGATTCGCCTCCCTGGTGGGGTTCGTGTTCTATGACATCAACGGCGACGGCGTCCGCGACCGCTTCCATGAGCCGGGCATCGGCGGCGTGACCGTCCACTTGAGCGACGGGCGCTCCAAGACGTCCAACACGCCCAGCGGCTTCTGGGGCTTCCTGGTGCCGGGCGGCACGTACACCGTATGGATCGATGTCCCCCAGGGTTATCAGGCGACGACCGCCACGTCCTACACCTGGACGTTAGCCGCCTGCGAGTTCAACGATCAGACGGCATTTGGGCTTCAACAATCCACGCCCACGCCCACATACACGCCGACGCCCCAGAACACGCCCACGCCCGTGCTGATCTGCTACACGGCGACGCCAACTCCCACGCCCACCTGGACGAACACGCCGATCGCGACGGACACGCCCACTCCCATCCCGACGAGCACCCCCACCGCGACTACGACGGCGGTGACAACGGGAACACCCCCCGCAACCACGACGGGTACGCCCACCACCACGGCGACCGCCTCACCCACGACGCCTGCGAATACACCAACGCCCATAACGACCCGCCTGCCGCCCACCGCGACGCCGACTTACACGCCCATACCCACGGCGACCGGCACGCCGGCCACCGCGACATACACGCCCACCCCCACCAGCACCTCGCCCGTTCCCACGCCGAGCTACACGCCCGCCTGGGAGAGCACCCCCACGCCGGTGCCCGAGTCGCCGCCGGTGGAGATCCCCGAGCCCACTACACTGGCCCTGCTGGCCAGCGGGCTGACGGGGCTGGCTGCCCTCGCCGCCCGGCGCCCCCGGCGGTAACGGGCGCAACGGCCGAACGAAAACGCCCCGGCCATGTGGCCGGGGCGTCGCCATTCCATCTCGTATAAGCGTTCCGCCTTCAATAGTCGATGATGACGGGCATCCCGATGTACGCCATGTTCCATAGCATCCTGGCGTTCTCATCGCTCAACATGATACACCCAAAAGTGATGGGCGTTCCCACCAGCCCCGACCACGTCTCCAGGCCGGTGGTGGCGTTCCACGGCAGCCCATGAAACCCGTTCTCCGTGCCACCCGCCCAATACACCCCCAACCAGTACGGCATCCAGATGTTCCAGGCCGACCCATATGCCTTGCGCATCTTGCTCTGCACGTAATAGGTGCCCGGCTTCGTGGGCGAGCTACGCCGTCCCGTGGAGCATACCCACTCGTACAGCAACGTATCGCCGTCATATACGTAGCATCGCTGGCGGGAGATGCTCACCTCCACCCGTTTGCCACCACCATAGGGCTGAGCCACCTTCGACTTGGGGATGATCAATCGCCTCCCGGGGAAGATCAACGACGGGCTGCTCAGGTTGTTCGCCCGCGCCAGCGAAGCCACGGAGGTCCCGAATTGGCGGGCGATCCCCTCCAGCGTGTCCCCCGACCGGACCACGTACACCTGAGGCTCCAGCTCCGGCTCCGGAGCGGCAGGCTGCGTCTCCGGGGACTCCGCCGCGGGGGCCTGCCCCGGGATCGTCAGCCGCTGCCCCACCCGCAGGATAGCGCTAACGGCGATCCCCGACGCATCCGCGATCTCCTGAACGGTCACCCCGTACTGCGCCGCAATGGAGGACAGGGTCTCGCCCGGTTGAACGATGTGAACCCCGGGTGCGTTATCAGAGGAGGCCTCTTCCCCGGTAGTGCTGGGGATACGAAGCTTCTGCCCTACATAGATGGCGTTCGGATTTGCCAAGCGGTTGGCCCGCACGATATCCTCTACGTCGACGCCATAGCGCTGCGCGATCGTGGAGAGGGTCTCCCCCGGCTGCACGACATGGACTCCATCCTGGGCTTGCACGCCCGCGATCGGCGTCCATGCCAGCGCCAACACCAGGAGGAATCCTAAGACGAGAGGGGCAACAGAGCGCATGACGACCTCCGTGCGGGGGATGATGTCCATCCGATTACACAAGCCCATCCTACTCTACTGAAGGTGCGACCCTATGTCAAGTAATCCAGATCACATCCCAGATTTCCAATGGAAGACGCTGCGACGGCAGCTCCTGCTCGACCGCCGGCCATGGCTCACATTGTGGGAGGAGGACGTGCTCCTCCCCTCCGGCTATCGAATCGATGGCTACCTGCTGGCCGAGGCCCGCCCATACGCCATGGTCTTCGCCGTCACGGACGATGGCCACGTCCCCCTGGTCCGCCAATACAAGCATGGCCTCCGCCGGCTGGCCTACGACCTGCCGTCCGGATACCTGGACAGCGACGACGAAGATCCCCTGGCCTGCGCACAACGGGAGCTGGCCGAGGAAGCGGGCTTCCACGGTGGCGAATGGCATCACCTGGGCAGCCCGACCATCGACAGCAACCGAGGCACCACCCAGGCTCACCTGTTCCTGGCCCTCGGCGTTACGGGAGACGGAACGCAACATCTGGACCCAACCGAGCAGATCGAGGTGAGCCTGTTCCCCATAACAAAGGTCTCCGCAATGGCCCACGCAGGCGAGATCAGCGGCCTGGCCAGCATCGCGAATATCTTCATGGCGCTGGATCTCCTGCGTGATCGCGGATATCCGGTCTGAGCCGAAATCCTTCGCTTTCGCACAATCAGTTGACGCTCCCCGGAGACGATGCTATCATGCCCGCGCGGGCGCCATCGGGTGCCCTTCGCACTTCCATGCGGGGAGCACTCCCTGCCGCGATAGGACAAGGGGAGCCATGGAGACGCTGATTCGATTGATCGCCTACCTGAGGCCCCACCGTAGGCGATTGATACTCACGTACTTCTGCCTCATGGCCGTCACCGGGTTGAACCTGATCATCCCCTGGCTGATCAAGCAGGTCATCGACATCGGCCTGACCCGGGGCGAGCACCGATACCTGATCCACGCAGCGCTCATCGTCGTCGGGATCAGCCTGGTCAGGACGATTTTCTCCTTCGGACAGCGCTACGGCGTACAGGCGCTATCACAGTGGGTCGCATACGACATACGCAACCAGCTTTACGACCACATCCAGCGTCTCAGCTTCTCGTTTCACACCCGCTCACAGACCGGGCAACTCATGTCGCGCACAGCCGAGGATGTCAACTCGGTGCAACGCTTCGTTGGGATGGGCCTGCTGGACGCGCTCAACATCCTGCTGCTCCTGTTCGGCATCATCGCCATCCTGCTGCGCATGAACTGGCGCCTGGCGCTCATCGCCCTTATCCCAATCCCCTTCCTGGCCGTCTTCGTGCTCTACTTCGCCCGTCACATGCGCCCCCTGTGGCGCCAGGTGCAGCAACAGTTCGCCGAGGTGAGCAGCGTGCTGCAGGAGAACCTCACCGGAGCCCAAGTCGTGCGCGCCTTCGCCCGTGAGCCCTTCGAGATGCGAAAGTTCGACGAGACGAACCGGGAATACATGAAGTTGCGGCTGCGCGCCATCCGCTTCTGGGGCACGAACTTCCCCTTCATGATGTTCCTCATCTCGTGCAGCACGGCGCTCATCCTGTGGTTCGGCGGCCCCATGGTCGCCCGGGGGGACGTCACCCTGGGCACCCTGGTCGCCATCAACGGATACGTCCTCATGCTGGCCATGCCGGTACAGCGGCTGGGGTTCATCGTCAATCTGACGGCCGAGGCGCTGGCCGCCGGCGATCGCATCTTCGAGGTGCTGGATACCCCGCCGGAGATCCACGACGCCCCGGACGCGATAGAGCTGCCCCCCGTCGAGGGACACGTGCGGTTCGAGCACGTCGATTTTCAATACCCAGATGACAAGTACCCGGCGCTCCGGGATATCCATTTTCACGCCCGGCCGGGGGAGATCATCGCGCTGGTGGGGCACACGGGCTCCGGCAAGAGCACGCTGATCAACCTGATCCCACGCTTCTACGATGTGACGGCCGGCCGCGTCACCATCGACGGCTACGACGTGCGCAAGGTCACCTTGAAATCGCTGCGCCGCCAGATCGGCCTGGTGCTTCAGGATACGCTGCTCTTCGCCACCACCATCCGGGAGAACATCGCTTACGGCCGCCCCGATGCTACCGAGGAGGAGGTGATCGCGGCGGCCAAGGCCGCCCATGCCCACGAGTTCATCATGTCCTTCCCTAAGGGATACGATACGGAGGTGGGCGAGCGCGGCATCACCCTGTCGGGCGGACAGCGCCAGCGGATTGCCATCGCCCGGGCGCTGTTGGTGAACCCACGCATCCTCGTCCTGGACGACTCGACCTCCAGCGTGGACACGGAGACGGAGTACAAGATCCAGCAGGCCCTGACGACGCTGATGAAAGGGCGCACTTCCTTCGTCATCGCGCAGCGGCTGACCACGGTGAAGAACGCGGATCAGATCCTGGTGCTGGACCACGGCCGCATCGTGCAGCGGGGCACGCACGAGGAGCTGCTGCGCGAGCCAGGCCCCTACCGGGAGATCTACGATCTGCAGCTACGGGATCAGGAAGAGGCCGCGGCGGCGGTCGCCCGCACCGCACAGCCCGCCCGGGGAGGGAGGACACGGTGAAGGCATGGCTGAGGCGGCTATTCGGACCACGCGAGGCCCAGGAGCTGGACTTCGAGATCCCGGAGCATCTGCAACACAAGCAGTACGATAGCCGGATCGCCCGCCGGCTGCTGGGGTATGTGAAGCCGTACTGGCGACAGATGGTGCTGGCGCTGCTGCTGATGGGCATGGTCACCGGCGCCACCCTCGCCGGCCCCTATCTGATCAAGTTCGCCCTGGACAATGCTATCGCCAAGGGGAACCTTCCGCTCCTGCGCTGGCTGGTGGCCGCCTACGTGGGCGTCAACATCGTCGCCTGGCTGGCCCGCGCCGCCCAGGTCGCCGTCGTGGCCGAGGCCGGCCAGATGAGCATCTATCAGATCCGCAAGCAACTCTTCGAGCACCTGCAGCGGCAATCGCTCAGCTTCTTCGATCGGGCGGACGTGGGCGTGCTCATGTCCCGGGTGACCTCCGACGTGAACCGGTTGCAGGACCTGGTGACCTGGGCCATCGTGGGAACGGCCGCCGACCTGTTCATGCTGGCCGGCATCATCATCGCCATGGTCTCCCTGAACGCTTACCTCTCCATGATCACCTTCACCGTCCTGCCGGTGATGTTCCTCATCACCGCCATCTGGCGGGTACGCGCCCGGGACAACTGGCGGCGGGTCCGTTACTATAACGGCCGCCTGCTGGGCTACCTGCAGGAGAACATCCAGGGCGTGCGCGTGGTCCAGGCGTTCACCCGGGAGGCGCTGAATCTGAAGCGCTTCGTGGAGGAGGTGAACCACAACTACCTGGACGCGCAGCTCCGGGCCGCCCGACTGTCCGCCATCTTCTTCCCAGGCGTGGACTTCCTGGGCTCCATGGCCATCGCGCTGGCCATCGGCTTCGGCGGCTCGGCCGTCCTGGGCGAGCAGATCACGCCCGGCGTGCTCGTGGCGTTCATCCTCTACATCGACCGGTTCTTCAACCCCATTCGCGACCTGGCGCAGCGCTACAACACGCTACAGGTGGCCATGGCCGCCGGCGAGCGCATCTTCAACTTGCTCGATCGACCGCCCGAGATCCAGAGCAAGCCCGGCGCCATCGAGCTCCCCCCCATCCGGGGCGAGGTGATCTTCGATCATGTCTCCTTCTCCTACGAGGAAGGGGTGCCCGTCCTGCAGGATATCAACCTCCACGTCCGGCCCGGCCAGATGGTGGCCTTCGTCGGGGCCACCGGCGCGGGCAAGAGCAGCCTGGTCTCGCTGTTGGGCCGCTTTTACGAGATCGACTCCGGGCGGATCCTGATCGATGGATACGACATCCGGGATGTGGATCTGGCCTCCCTGCGACGCCAGATGGGTATCGTGCTCCAGGAGACGTTCCTGTTCCGCGGGTCGGTGATGGACAACATCCGCTATGGCCGTCTGGACGCCACCGACGAGGAGGTCATTGAGGCGGCCAAGGCGATCGGGGCTCACGAGTTCATCGAGCGCCTGCCCAGCGGCTACTACACCCAGGTGGAGGAAGGCGGCGCCATCCTCTCCGTCGGGCAGCGACAGCTGATCGCCTTCGCCCGGGCCTTGCTGGCCGACCCGCGCATCCTCATTCTGGACGAGGCGACCTCCAGCATCGACACGCAGACCGAGCGGCTGATCCAGGAGGCCATGAAGCGGCTGCTGAAGGGGCGGACCGCCTTCGTGATCGCCCACCGGCTGAGCACCATCGTGCGGGCCGACCAGATCGTGGTGCTGGAGCACGGCCGCATCGTGGAGAAGGGCACCCACGAGGAGCTTCTAGCCAGGCGAGGTGCCTATTACCGTTTGTACACAATGGGGTTCATGACCGTGCCGCTGGCCGAGCGATCGGGTGACAACGGTTGCTCACGCCTCCAGACCCAGCGACAGAAGGGCTAAACCGGGCGTTTTGCGGGGATCGAGATGGAGATACGACGGCTGACCCCACAGGATGCCGAGGCGCTGGCGCGATTCTACAACGGGCTCAGCGAGGAGTCGAAGCGGATGTTTCGTCCGCTAGGGCCGAAGACCACGCCGGAGATCTGTCGGGAGGTCGCTCGTGCCAACCGCCCGGAGGCGGACGAGAAGTTCGACCTGATCGCGCTGGCCGAAGGGGAGATCATCGGCTGGTGCTTCCTGTGGGACCTGAAATCCCCGGAGCCCACGTTCGGGCTCGCCGTCGCCGATGCGTATCAGGGCAAGGGCCTGGGAAGCACGTTGATGGACCGGGTGATGGCCGAGGCAAGGGCCCGTGGGCTGGCGACGGTGATCCTGACGGTAGTGACGGACAACGAGAGGGCGTGGCGCCTCTACCAGAAGCGCGGTTTCGTCCGATACGGCACGTTTCTGGGGGATGATGGGCTGTGGTACTACCGCATGAGGGCCAGGCTATCGCCGGAGGGATCCGACCGATCGGAGGAAGAACATGGATCTGCACGTGAATCTTGAGGGCAAGGTCGCGCTCGTCACGGGGACGGGACGTGGGATCGGAACGGGACTGGCGCGAGCCCTGGGGGAGGCGGGCGCCTGGGTCGCCGCGCACTACCACCGCAGCGCGGAGGGAGCCGAGGAAGTGGCGGAAGGTATCCGGCAGGCGGGCGGCCGCGCCATGACCGTGCAGGCGGATGTGTCCCAGTCGGCCCAGGTGAACGCCATGGTGGACGCCGTCGTGGCCGAGTTCGGCCGGTTGGACATCCTGGTGAACAACTCGGGCGTCACCATGCCCGCCCCATTCCTGGAGCTGACGGAGGAGGTATGGGACATCACCCACGGCGTCAACTTAAAGGGGGCCTTCCTCTGCGGCCAGGCGGCCGCCCGGGTGATGGTGCGCCAGGGGGAAGGCGGCCGGATCATCTACATCGGATCGGTGCATGGGGCGCGCACAGTGCCCCGATTCACCCACTACGCGGCCACCAAGGGCGGGCTGAAGCTGCTCACCATGGGCATGGCGCAGGAGCTGGCGCCGTATCGGATCACGGTCAACAACATCAGCCCTGGCGCCATCGAGGTGGAGCGGTTTTGGGAGGACCCGACGTACGACCCGGAGGCGTGGGGCAAGCCGATCCCCTGGGGCCGGGTGGGGCAGCCGATCGACGTGGCCGCCGCGGTGTTGTTCCTGTGCAGCCAGGCGGCGGAATACATCACCGGGCAGACCATCTACGTGGACGGCGGGATCACGGCCATCCTAGGCGGGCAACCGCCCCGCTCGCCCGATTCGCGCAACTGAAACGGGAGAGAGGGCCAGATGTCGGAGACGGGCTCGTGCCTTTTGCAGCGGATCGCCCGGCCGAGAGACAGTTACCAGAGGGACTAAAGACCTATCCTGAGAGTGTGCCTGAGGAATGCCGTTGCTTCCGCTGTGGAGAGGCTCGGAGGGGCTCCGCTCCTCCGGAAAAAGCTCTTCTTTTGCCTTTGACCTGCCCGGCCTCGGCCCGAGTCCTTCGGGAAGGGTCGAGAAAGGCAGGTACAGGCCGGAAAAGTGGGGTTTCCATGGAGGGGAGGTCCCCTCCACACCTCCCCCTGTGGAGCTGACCGTTGAGGGAGACATCTCAGACATCTTGCCGGTAAATTTTCAGACACGCTTTGAATACCTGGGAACGATAAGCGGTGCAACGCACTTTGGAAGTGCGTTGCACCCGCCATGACAGAGCAATGAGCGATGACTCGAAGTGCACATGGGAGAAGTTCTCTGCCTCAACTAACTGAGGCCATGATCCACGAATATGCCTCCCCTCAATCCTACGAGCGCGGCCTAGACTACTACGAGCAGGGCGCGGTGCTCTCGGTGATCCGCCGCGGGCAACAGCTCCTGGCCGAGGTGGAGGGCAGCCAGTATCTGCCCTATCAGGTGCGCATCACTTTCGACGCGGGCGGCATCCTGGATGCCGCCTGTAGCTGTCCATACGACTGGGGCGGCTGGTGCAAGCACATCGTAGCCACGCTGCTGACCTGTATCCACGCGCCGGAGGCAATCGAGGAGCGACCATCCCTCAAAACCCTGCTGGCCGACCTGGACCGTGACCAGCTGCAGGCCTTGATATTGGAGCTGGCTGAACAGCGGCCAGAGCTCGTAGACCTTGTCGAAGCACATGTGCAAAGCCTCCGAGCCCAGGCGGAGTGGGAGGCTTCCCAGGACAGGCCACGCCAGCGCCGTACCCCGCTGAACCCGGAGGCCTTCCGCCGTCAGGTCCGCGCCATCTTGCACAGCCTGGACTATATGCGCCCCTCTGAAGCGTACTGGCATGTCGGCGAGGTAGTAAACCAAGTACGCCGAGTCCTGGATCAGGCGTGGTCCTTCATCGAGGCAGGGGACGGCCACAGTGCCCTGGTCATCCTGGAGGCTATCACCGAGGCATACACGAAGGACTGGACGATGCTGGATGATTCCAACGGTGAAGCCAGCGGCTTCTTCTACGACCTGGGGCCCGCCTGGATCGAGGCCCTGCTGACCGCTGATCTGAGCCCCCAGGAGCGCAAAAAGTGGGCCGATCAGCTGACGAGGTGGCAAGACGAGCTGG
Organism: Chloroflexota bacterium; assembly: GCA_013152435.1. Classification (NCBI taxonomy): domain Bacteria; kingdom Bacillati; phylum Chloroflexota; species Chloroflexota bacterium. The sequence goes on from JAADGJ010000003.1 coordinate 52,022, forward strand.
ATGATTACGGCATGGAGGCGGTCTTTGACGCGGCTCAGGCGGCCGCGCTGCAAGGCTGGGACTATCCTCCTCTCCAGCGCGTGCTGCAGGGGGAGATCACCAAACTGGGGGCCTGGGAGGGAGAGGCGCCCTGGTACGCCGACGAACTGGCCATCGCCCGGCTCAACGTGTTGGCCCGCCAGGGACGTCACCAGGAGTACATCTATCTGGCCAAGGCGGAGGGCCAGATAGAACTCGGTCTGGCCATGCTGGCGCAACTAGGGCAGATACAGGAAGCGGTAGAGGAAGGGCTGCAATACTTATCGACGGCCGGGGAAGCACTGGCCCTGGCCCAGGCATTGCGAAAACGGGGCGCCATAAAAGAAGCTCTGCGCATCGCGGAGCATGGCCTCACCTTGCAAGGGAAGAAAGCACCACTGGCGCGCTGGCTGCGCGACCTCGCCACAAGCGTCGGGGAAACCGAGCGGGCACTCGACGCCGCGCTGATCGCCTTCCGGGAGAGCCCCAGCCAAGCCGATTACCAGGCGATCCAGGAGCTGGCCAGCGAGCACTGGCCAGAGCTGCGTGCGGAGCTGCTAGCTCACTTGCGCCAGGTCCCGGGTTACTCAGAAGCCCAGGTGGATATCTTCCTGCAAGAGGGACTGATCGACGACGCCATCGCCGCGGTGGAGAAGAGCGCAAACTACGCGGTGATCGAACGGGTGGTGAACGCGGCCGTCAAGAGCCGCCCTGACTGGGCCATTCGCGCCTGCCTCCAGCAGGCGGAACCCATCATCGAGGAGGGAAGGTCCCGGTACTATCACCACGCCGTACACTGGCTGGAGAAGGCCCAGGCGGCTTATCAGGCCGCTGGCCGCGAGGAGGAGTGGCGAGATTACCTGGAGCAACTCATCCGTCGTCATCAGCGTAAGCATAAACTGATGGGAATGTTGGAAATCCTGCGGCGGTAAGGTTTGGCGGACCATGAGGGAACGAGAGCGTCCGGACCTCGACACCCTGCCCCGATCCGCCGCAGAGCCGATTCCTCAAGCATGTATGGGCGTTGTCTGACCAGCGGCTTCCCCCGCTTCGGCGATATGAGCAATCCTAAGTCCGAGAATTCATCATCGCCGGAACATCTGTCTATCAGTAAGGGACACGGCGACACCGTGCCCTATTCGCATCAACTGAACAGCATGGGCGAGGCCCCCACCTGTCGCCTTTTCCCTCCGCGGGCGGTCGCACCTGAAAGGGGAGGTGCGGAGGGGCTTCCCCTCCGCAGGAAAACTCTTTTTCTCGTCTTTTCCCCGCCTGGTTGGGGCTTCGGCCGGTGGCCTCCGGCCCCACGGGGCAGGCGAGGGGCTGAAAATAGAGTTCTTCGGAGGAGCTGACGCCCCTCCGGGCCACCCCAGAGATGCAGAGCCACGCTTCCATATCGCTTAAGTCGATACCAATGGGGCACGGCGCCGCCATGCCCCTATCAAAAACCAAGTTCTTTGGTATCTTTGAGGCTTAACAACAGCTTAGACGGCCTTTCTCAAACACATTCTAACTAGTCCGCGGCCCTCTTGGAGAGATACGTCCGATACCAGGCCAGAAAATCGCCCGGAGTGCCCATTGGGAACGGGATGGCCTCCTGCAAGGCGGTGTTCTCCAAGAAATGCTCCCGATCCAGTGTGACGAAGTAGTCCGTATGAGCGTCCCAAGCCGCCGCCAGTACCTGAGCATCGCCTGGATGTCCCATGAGTGCCTGACTCTCCTCCACCCGCTGAGGCGTAGGTGAAGGGACCACCTCCACTCGACCGCGATCCAGCAGCATCGCTAACAAGCCCAACAAAGCGGGCGCCTTCCGACGCAGGGCCCTCTCCATCTCTTCCAGCACCTGGGAACTGACCAACAGGCGGATAGCCTCGGCCTCGCCCAACTTCAGGATCATGCGAGCGCCTCCCTCGGCGGACCAAATGCCCGCGAAGAGAGCACTCGTGTCGAGGAAGACGTTAACCCTGGTCGGCATATCGCTCGCGCTCCTCCCGCAAGGCCTGTAACATGCCCTCTAGGGTTTCACCACGCTCGATAAGAGCCTGGGTGATGCGATCGGCCAGCGCATCGACCTCTGAACGACGCGGGCTGAGCACGAACACGCCCCCCAAGTCGAGCAACGTCAGCATATCACCAGGGCGCAGATGATAAGCCTGACGCAAGGACTTCGGGAGAGTCACCACCCCGCGACTCGAGATCCGCAACACCATCGTATCCGTCACGATGCACCTCCGTAAATCCGTCTATCAGAAAAGCAGTATATCGGAAGTCGGGCTGCATGTCAACCGACTGGATACTATCTCTCAATTGCCTCCCCTCGTCCCATCGGGTACAATGCCGCCCGGAGGTGCCAACCGTGGGCGACGTGGTGACGCTGACCGAGGCCATCGAGCGGCGAGAGGACTGGCGCGGAAAGACGGTCGTCCTGACCAACGGCTGCTTCGACCTGCTGCACATGGGACATGTGGATTACCTGGCCCGGGCGCGGGCGCTGGGTGACGCGCTGATCGTAGGCATCAACGGGGACGCCAGCGTGCGCCGCCTGAAAGGGCCCGGCCGCCCCCTGGTCCCCGCGACGGAGCGCGCGGCCCTGGTGGCCGCGCTGGCCTCCGTGGATCTGGCCGTCATCTTCGAGGAGGACACCGCCATCGCATTGGTGCGGGCGCTACGCCCCGATATTTACGCCAAGGGGGGCGACTGGGGGCAACCGGGCGGCAAGCGCCCGCCGGAGCTGGAGGCCGCTCAGGCCGTCGGCGCCGCCGTCCGCTATCTCCCCTACCTCCCCGGCTACTCCACCACCGCGCTCGTCCAGCGGATCATCCAGCACATGACGTCCGGGAGCGAGGCCGGTGAGTGAGCTGGCCAGCGCGCCGGCGAGTTCCTCTCAGCCCGCGGCGACGGGGGAGATCGCCCGCTCGGCGAGTATCCTGGCGCTGGGCAGCGTGGCCAGCCGGGTGCTCGGCCTGGTGCGGGAGACGCTGATCGCCGACCTGTTCGGGGCGACGGGGCCGGTGAGCGCGTTCCGACTGGCCAGCCGGGTCCCCCTCATGACCTACGATCTGCTCATCGGCGGCATGCTCAGCGCGGCGCTGGTGCCGGTGCTCAGCGACTACGCCCGCCCCGAGCGACGCCGCGAGCTCTGGCCGGCCGCGTCGGTGCTGATCAGCGTCCTGGGCGTCTCGCTGGCGCTGTTCGTGCTCATCCTGGAGCTGTTCGCTCCGCAGGTCGCCTGGCTCCTGGGCGGCGGGTTCGACGCCCCGTTGCTGGAGGTGCTCACCCGATCGCTGCGAATCCTGGCGCCCGCCGTGTTCTTCTTCGGCATGGCCGGCATTTTGATGGGCGTCCTCTACGCGCTGAAACGGTTCACCTTCCCCGCCTTCAGCGCCGCCGTGTTCAACCTGGGCATCGTGATCACGGTGATCCTCCTGTCCGGCCGGCTGGACGTGTACAGCCTGTCCCTGGGCGTGCTGCTGGGCTCCCTCGGCCAACTGGCGATCCAAACGCTGGGGCTGCGCGACGCCCGCCTGCAATTCCTATGGGACTGGCGCCATCCCGCGCTGCGCCGCATCATCCGGCTCTATCTCCCCATCGGGGCCGGGATGATCATCAGCCAGATCCAGGTCACCATCGATGGGAACCTGGCCTCCCGCACGGGGCCCAACAGCGTGGCCTGGATGCAGAACGCGACCACCCTGATCCAGTTCCCGCATGGTCTGGTGGCCGTAGCGATCTCCATCGCCTCGCTGCCCTCCCTCTCCCAGCTGGCCGTCGCGGCGGACTGGGACGGCTATCGGCAGACGCTGGGCCGAGCGCTGCGCCTGCTGCTCTATCTGATCCTGCCCGCCACGGTTGGGCTGTGGGTGCTGGCGACTCCCATCGTGCGGCTCATCTTCGAACACGGCGCCTTCCGGCCCGAGGATACCGCCGCCGTGGTGGCCGCGCTGCGATTCTACCTGCTCGGCCTGATCTTCGCCGCCGTCGACTGGCCTTTGAACTACGCCTTCTACGCCCAACAGGACACGCTGACGCCGGCCAGCGTGGGCGTGGCCTCCGTGGGCGTGTATCTGGTCGTCGCGCTGATCCTGCTCCAGCCGTTGGGATACCTGGGGCTCGTGCTGGCCGACTCGGCCAAACACGCGGCCCACGTCACCATCATGCTCATCCTGCTGCACCGCCGGATAGGCGGCCTCGGGAATCAGGGAGTCGTCCGGGTCGCCACGCGATCGGCGGGAGCCGCCCTGGTGATGGGCCTGATGGTGTGGCAACTGGTGAACAGGCTGGAGGCGACCCTGCCGGCCGGGACGCTGTTGGGGGATTTCGCCATCGTGGCGATGGGGGGGCTGGCGGCAGTGGCCGTCTACGGGCTGACCACCCTGCTCCTACGGCTGGAGGAGACGAAGATGATGTGGGAGATGGCGACCCGCCGGCTGCGTCGCGATTGACCGGGATCGACCTCTGCTATATAATGACGACATCGTTCATCACCCATGCGGAGGATCTCCATGGCCAAGCGATCACGGAAGGCACGCAAGGCAGCCCGGCCACAGCGATACAGCAAGCGACGAGCGTCGAGTCAGCAGAAGCCGGCGGGCGCGCCCGCAGCCAGCGCCACCGCCGCGCAGGCCGCGCCGCCGAAGGCCGCCGCGACGGCGTCCACGGCGACGGTGGACTTTGCGAAGGAGTACCACTACGTCATCCAGGATCTGCGCCGCCTGTTCACACTGGCCATCGCGCTGATGATCCTGCTTGTCGTGCTGGCTTACTTCCTGACGTAGATCCGGGGAAATACATTCGGCGGCGCGAAGGGAAGCATCCCGTCGCCCCGCCGATGAACTGAATGGGGAAATGATACGGCCGCGATCGGGATTCTCGCGGCCGTTTGATTTCCGCAGAGCGGTCATCCTTTCCGCTGGGATAGCGGCACCGAGGTGACCACCATAGGCTTGCGTCGACCGGTACGCTGCGTCTTCGCCTTGGATTTCTCCGCCGATTCCGCCTGAGGCTTCTCCGCGGGCTTCGGCTTCGTCTCTGCCTTCGCCTCTTTCTTCCTCGTGCGGGTCGATGTCTTCTTTTCGGCGCTGGCGGAGGTCTTCGACTTCGAGGCCGTCGTCTTCTTGCTCGCTCGTCGCGTCGTCTTCTCTACCTTCGCGCTGGATGACTCCGCAGTTCGGCGTCGCGTCGTCTTGGCCGTGCCCTTCTTCTCCGCCGATGCGGCCTCCGCCTTCTTGGCTGAGGTCCGTCGTCGGGATGAACTCGATGAGCTCCGGGCCTTCCCCGTCTCGCTCTGAGCGATCGCCTTCTTGGCCCGGGATCGCGTCGAGCTCGACTTCGTCGATGCCTTCGCCTTCGAACTCGCCTCCGCCTTCGCCTTGGTGGACGTCGATCGGCGGCGCGAGGTGCTCTTGGCCTTCGTCTCCGCCTTGGCCGCCGGCTCCGCCTTCGCCTTCGATGCAGCGCTTCGCTTCCGGGTGCGCGGCTTCGGCGGCGGCTCCTCGACGATCCCGTCGACCCCCTCCAGGCGCATCAGCGCCTTCACCACATCCCCCTGGGCCAGGGAGAGCACGCTCTTACCCTGCGTGTTACGCCCCATCTCGGGCGCATCGCGAGGGGCCAGCGGCTTCACCGTGCCCCGCTCGGTGACGGCCGCCAGCGGGCCATGTCCCCGGCCCACCACGGCCGCGCCCACGATCAGGCCGGTCTTGCCCGTGGTCTTATGAGCGATCACGCCGAGGCCATATCTCCCCTGGGTGGGGAATTCGGTCAGGCTCGACCGCTTGGCGTATCCGGAGGCGGTGACCGTCAGCAAGGTCCCTTTGGCGTTCACCACATCGAAGGCGATCACCTGGTCGCCCTTCTGGAGCTTGATGCCCCCCACCCCGCCGGCCAGCAAACCCGTGGGGCGTACCTCCTCGATCTTGAACCGGATCGCCTGCCCCTTCTGCGTGACCAGCAGAACCTCCTCCCCATCCCGGATGATGCGAGCCCAGCCCAGTCCGTCGTTCGCGTCCACGTTCATCACCGGAGGCATCCCATTGGCGGCCAGAACCTCGGACAGAGCGATCCGCTTGATCTGCCCCAGACGCGTGACCAGCGCCAGGTAGGCGTCGGATGGGGGATCGTCGACGCGCGGCATCGCCAGCGCGGCCGTGACCCGGTCCCGCCGGCCGAGATCGCACAGGTCCGCCCAGTGAGCGCCGCCGTTCTCCGGGATGCGATGGATGCCCACGCGGGCCATACGCCCATCGGCCGTGAACAGGAACAGCTCATCGCGGGTATTGGTCGCCAGCAACGCCACGTCTACGCCCTTCGCCGCCTGACGCAGATTGGTCTTCGTCACCTGCCCGGCCGGCGCCCGGGTGATCGTGCCGTCCGAGCGGATCGCCACCCACACCGGCTGATCCTCGATCAGGTCCCGGGCCGTCAGCGTGCCCTTGGTGCGATCGACGATCTGCGTGCGTCTGGGATCGCCGTATTTCCTCTTAAGCTCGACGACCTCCTCCCGGATCAGCGCCAGGATCTTGGCCGGATGCGCCAGCAGATCCTCCAGGTAGGCGATGAGCTTGAGCTTCTCTTTGTACTCCTCCTTAATGCGATTCCGCTCCAGCCGGGCCAGCCGACGAAGTTGCATATCCAGGATGGCCTGCGCCTGCATCTCGGTGAGTTTGAACTTGCGCATCAGGCGGCCGCGAGCCGTCTCCGCATCGGGCGAGCGGCGGATGGTGGCGATGACCTCGTCGAGATGATCCAGCGCGATGAGCAACCCCTCCAGGATATGCGCCCGATCCTTCGCGCGCTGCAAATCGTGCTCGGAGCGGCGCCGGATGATCTCCCGCCGATGCTCGATGTAAAGCTGCAACATGCGCTTCAGGGACAGGAGGCGTGGCTCGCCATCCACCAGGGCCAGCAGGGAGACGCCGAAGGTCTGCTGCATGGGGGTCAGGCGGAACAGCTGGGCCAGGACATCGCGTGGCTCCACCGTGCGGGTCAGCTCGATCACGATGCGCATGCCCTGGCGGTCCGATTCGTCGCGCAGGTCCGTGATCCCCTCCAGCCGCCCTTCTCGCACCAGCTCGGCGATGCGCTCGATCAAGCGCGTCTTGTTCGTCTGATAGGGCAGCTCGGTGACGACAATGCGATGCCGGCTGCGGCTCATCTCCTCGATATGCGCCTTGGCCTGCACCACGAAGCGCCCCCGCCCCTGGGCATACGCGGCCGCGATGACGTCCGTCTCCTCCCCCTTGGCGCCGTTCCCGTTCATGGCCGAAGGATCACGGCCGTATCGATAGACGATGCCGCCGGTGGGGAAATCGGGTCCTTGGATGAAGCGCATCAGCTCATCCACCGTGACCTCATCCACCTCATCGTACCGATCGATCAGGTAAGCCACGGCGTCGCACACCTCGCCCAGGTTGTGGGGAGGGATGTTGGTCGCCATCCCCACCGCGATCCCCGAGGAGCCGTTAATCAGGAGGTTGGGCAGCAGGGCGGGCAGGACGGACGGCTCCTGCAGGCTGCCATCGAAGTTAGGGGTGAAGTCCACCGTGTCCTTCTCGATGTCGGCCAGCATCTCCCGGGCCATCTCCGCCAGCCGGGCCTCCGTATACCGCATGGCCGCGGCGTTGTCCCCGTCGATGGAGCCGAAGTTGCCCTGGCCGTCCACCAGCGGATAGCGCATGGAGAAGTCCTGCGCCATGCGCACCATCGCGTCGTACACGGCCGTGTCGCCGTGGGGATGGTACTTGCCCAGGACCTCGCCCACGATGCGGGCGGACTTCTTGTAGGGCTTATCGTGGGTCAGCCCCATATCATGCATGGCGTACAGGATCCGTCGCTGGACCGGCTTCAGCCCATCGCGCACGTCGGGCAACGCCCGGGCCACGATGACGCTCATGGCGTAGTCCAGGTACGCCTGCTGCATCTCCTGATCGATATCGATCTGCTTTACATTCCCTATCGATGCGCTCATGCTTCTACCCTCGTCCGTTTTCGGTCCCGGGGATCAGATGGTTGGAGATCGAGGATTGGGGATTCGAGATCAGGGAATTGGAAAGTAAGGAATTGGGAATCAGAGATCAAGCTTTCCCCATCCTCCTCAGGTTCTCAAAACTGATCCGGGCGCTCTCCATGGAGGGGCGGCGACAGCGATCCTGTTCGACCACGTACCAATGTACCTGAGCCGCCTCGGAGGCCTCGAAGATGGGCGCCCACTCGATGACTCCCTCGCCCACCTCGGCGAAGAAGCGCTCGTCCCCAGGCTCCATGTCCTTGAGATGGATCAGGGCCATCCGGTCCGCATACCTTCGAATGTAAGCCGTCGGGTCCTGTCCGGCATATCGGACCCAGTAGACGTCCAATTCCGCCTTGACCAGGTCCGGATCCGTCAACTCATACAGCCAATCCAGGGCGAACTTGCCGTCAAACGCCTCGAACTCGAAGGCGTGGTTGTGGTAGCAGAACTGCATCCCGGCCTGCTGCACATCCCGGCCGATCCGGTTGAACAGCTCCGCCAGGCGACGCCAGTCGTCCAGCGTCCGCCGCCGATCTTCCGGCACGGATGGCAGGATGATGAACGGATTGCCGATGGCCCGGTTGTACTCGATCACGCCGGGCAGGTCCTGCTCCAGCATGCTCAAGCCGATGTGACTCCCGGCCACCCGCAAGCCCAGATCCTCCAAGATGGCTTTCAGCTCGGCGGCCGACAGGCCGAAGGTGCCCGCCAGCTCGACGCCCGCGTACCCGATCTCCGCCACCTGCCGCAGCGCGGCGGTGAAATCCTTTTCTGCTACGTCACGAACGGTGTACATCTGCAATGCGATGGGGATGTTGGGCATGGGAACTCCTCTTTTTTAATGAATGAAGTCCTTACTCTTGCTGCGCAAGCTGCTCCAGCAGCTCAGCAAATGCCAACAGCTCACGTCGGACCTGGTCAAACGTCGGTGTCAATTGATCCACCAAACTTTGGAGACGCCCCGGATCGAATTGAAAGGCGTAAACGTTAGCCACATAGCGCCCGTTCACAGATCCACTCCCTCCCGTTCGATCACGGACCGCAGCCACTCCGGACAAGCGCCCATATCCACGAGATTTACCTCGATCTCATCATCGATGTCTAAAACGGCGCCGATAGCCCGAAACGTATCCTCAGGACGAATTCCCCAAGCCGCGACGTCCACATCCGACCACGGGGTGAAACATTCTTCATGCACCAGCGAGCCAAACACCACAATTCGAGTCGCTCCAAACCGATCTTTCAAGAGACGGGCGGCGCGTCGAGCGGCCTCCCAGGCCCGTCTCCGTCGGCGAACCAGAGCCTGGCGCTCATGCGCCCAACGGCGTCGAGTCGCCTCTCGATATGCTTCTATCTCCTCTGGCGTTAGTTCTAAAGCTGTGAGCATAGCACTTCCGAACAAGCAGGTTTATCCTGCGGCGAAATGAAAGACCGGCCAGCCTGGATCTCTCAGATAAGCGGCCATGTCAGCGAATCGGCGAAACTCCGCGCGGGCCAGGGAGAAGGGGATCGGCTGTCCGAACCACTCCCGGTTCAGCGCGATCAGCGTGTCCGCCAGCCGCTCGCGATCCTCCTCGCCCTCGAGGCCGCTCACATACGCCAGGGTGATGTGGCCGGTGAACGGCCCCGCCGGGTACACGCCCAGCGCCTGCAGCCGTTTGTCCTCATAGATGGCGGCACGCAGGGCGCACAGCCGGACGTAGTCCACCTCATCTGGGAAATCGACAACAGCCACGATGCCTGACACGAACGCGGTGACGCCGCGCAGGACGACCGCGATCGGCTTCTCCGCCAAACGCCCGTTACGTTGGAAGATATCGGCGATCGCCGCGATCAACCTCCCCTCGTAGCCGGGCAGGTCGCTCTGCCGAAGATACGTATCGCCCCACACCAAGTCGGCCACCGTCAGATGGAAGCTGGAGACAGGGACCGGCGCCAGGACGGTCGCCCCGGCTCCCTGCACGAGCGCCTGTTGGATATCCCCCAGCCGGGCGTACGCGGCCACGTTGGCCGTCTCCTCCAGGAACGGCGGCGTGATCACCGTGCACCCCGGGCAGGGGGTGGCCAGCCAGCGCCGCCTCTCCGCGTCCCACCGGAACCGATCGCTGTTGTAGACGCCCGCGGCCGCCTGACGAACTCCTTCATCGCTCACCATTTGGGCGATGACATCCTGATATTCACGATAAGACCGATCTGGCACGATGTATCTCCTCTGCTTATGCCGCGACCGCTTCGAAAGCGAGGAAGCTCCCGGGGTTTTGGATCTACTTTCTCACGCCCAGCCGCTGCTTACGCTCGGCCCGCTCCAGCTCTCGCACCTTCTCCCACTCGGGCCGATCGTCCTCCAGGGCCATCTGCTGTCGC
>JAADGJ010000004.1 GCA_013152435.1 Chloroflexota bacterium
CCCTTCTCCCGGGCTCGGGAGAAGGGGGTTTGGGGGATGAGGGCCGTTTTCCCTCGGTCGATGATCAGGGGAATGTCTTGCGTCGGACGACGCGCGGGGTGTTCCTACCACCCCGATTTCTATCACCGACTTTGAAAAAGCCCTGTCCTCCTTCCCAAAGCGCTTGACAGAATATTGAAGCGCGGTTATCCTGCGAGTGATCTTAACCTGTGTCAGCCCACCCGGTTGTGGGCCCAGTTCAATCGACGAAAACGGCCGCTCATCACCCAAGCTGTGAGAAGCGGGCCGATCGCAGACTCTTTCAGAACCACCAGGAAGTGATAGGTGGAATGGCTAGAAAACGCAAGCGAAGGGATCGAAAGTCTCGCAAGCGGCGACGCAACCACATGCCGACGATGTCGGTCACCCAGATCGCGGCCGAGTTGATCGAGGTCGGCGACGTGGAAGCGGCCATCGCTTTGCTGGAACCGCTGACTAACCAGCACCCTCAAGTCTTCGAATATCGGCTCCTGCTGGCCAGCGCATACTCGACGCTGGGCGACCACGCCAGCGCCATGGCACAATACGAGGCCATGCGCGAACTGGGCGTGGACGACGTTGTGTTGGACGTATCCCTGGGGATGTTCTATGCCAGCCTGGGGCACATGGTCCTGGCCGCACACAAGCTGCTCCAGATCCCTCGCTCGGCGATCGCCGTTGACTCGGCGGTCATGGCGGCGGTAGACGAGATCCACCAGCAGGCAAACGAGATCACCGCCTCGGCAGCCGCGGAGTGGGGGATCTCGTCGGATCAGGCCTGGGACGCGTTCTACTGGATGGAGATGGGACTCGTCCAGGGACACCTGCTGGCCCAGCCCGACGCAGCCATCAAATCCCTGCGCAAGGCGGCCGAGGCAGCCCCCCGTTGGGGAGCGGCCCACAATGAGCTCGCCCGGTTTCTGTTCTTCGACGACCAATGGCGGGAAGCGGTAGACATCCTGGAGCGCTTCCTGGCAGAGGTCGATCCGGATGATCTGGATACGCTGTCCCATCTGGCGTTCATCTACCACGCCCTGGGCGAAACGGAGCGCGTGCGCTCTTACTATGAGCGCCTGCGCCCCATCATCCCGCGCCTGGATCTGGAGAACGTGGATGTGCTCAGCCGCGTGCTGGAGGGATTGGCGGCCGCCCAGGCCGACGAGGAGATCTACCAACTGCTGAAACAAACGACCATCCCCTTCAAGGAATTGGACCATCCGGAATGGCTGGGGACGGCGGCCGCGAACCTGGGACGCCGAGAGGAGGCGCTGGCGCACTGGCAGGCGGTCGAGCAGGATGATCCCACCGGGCTGTCCCGCCTGCTGGCTCAGACGGTAAGAGAGGAGTGGGGATGGCCTCCTGACGACCGTTTCCCCTACTTCTTCCCCGCCGAGCTGATCCCCACCAGCGTGCTGACGCTGCTGGAGGGCTCAGGCGAGGATAAGGAGATGAGCGACGAGGAATTTTACGGGCACCTGAACGCCTGGGGCAGGCGGTATCCCTACCTCGTCGACTTCATCGCCTTGGGCCTGTGGCATCCGCAGTCGTCGGATGAGTACCTGCTCGACATCGTCCAACTGCTATTCGGCATCGCCTCGCCCCGAGCGATCGAGTTCCTGCGGATGTTCGCCACGAGCCAGCGGGGGCCGGATGAGATCCGCCTGGAGGCCGCCACCGCTTTGGCCAACCTGGGCGCCCTCGAAGACGGTGGCCAGCTGTCCATGTGGTTGGACGGCCAGTGGCAAGAGGTCACCGTCACGCGCGGCGATCTGGTCGCGCCGATCGGATACTCGTACGATGCCGAGATCGCGGAGTGGCTACAACAAGCGCTCCAGCTTCATGAGACGGAAGACCTCGAGGCAGAACGCCAACTCTATGAGAAGATCCTCGCCCGAAATCCGAACGTCCTCGAGGCCTACATAGGACTGGCCCATCTGCATATCGCGGAGATGCGGTTCGATGCGGCGATGGAACGCTTGCAGCAGGCGATCCAGATTTCGCCAAACTACGGGCCGGCTCACCTCCACATCGCCCTGATTTACCTGGAGAGGGATGAGGTGGATAAATGCCTGGCCACATTGGAACGGCTCTCCGATATGTGGCTTCCGCATCCTCTCCAAGCGCTTCGGGAGAAGCTATGGATCTTCGCCCTCAGCGAAAAGGGGGACGTGGCCGGGATCAAGGAGCACCTGGAACGGCTGACCGAGTTAGCCCCGGATGATCCCGAATCCCAAGATATGATCCGAGCCTGGGAGATTCAACGTTCCTGGAAGGGGCGCTGGCTGAGGGATAACCTCCGGCGTCGGATCCGGATGCTATCCCAACCCATCACCGGGACGGATCTGGAAAGCTTGCTGCCTCTCCACAACAAGGAGAACCTGGTCAGCATGGCAAGGGCCCTGGGCATAGAGGCCCGTTCCACTTTGCGAAAAGCGGACCTGGTCCGGTTGATGGCGCAGAGCATTCCGGAGCCGAAGCGGATCCGCTCCGTTGTCGCCCGGCTGTCCGACCCCGAGCGGGCCGCCCTGCACCGCGTCCTGAAGGCGGGAGGAATGCTCCCCTACAACAAGCTAGCGAGGGAGTTCGGGAGCGAGCCGGACGAGGAGACCACATACTGGTCCGACCAGGAGCCGGAAAGCGTGCTGGGCCGCCTGCGCTGGCAGGGACTGCTCTTCGCGGGCACGCGAGAGGGTCGCGTGATCGCGCTCATCGCGGACGAATTGCGTCCGCTTGTAGAAGAAGCACTCGCTGAACATAGGGAGGGGGGCTCCTAAATCTCGGAGATCCGAAGTCGCGTCGACCGGCGAGATGCACGTGAGAGACGAATTCCTTCTAGATGACGACGTACCCGAACTGACGCTCACCCCTCCGTTTGATTACGATCCGGATACGATCGATCCGGAGGAACAGGCCCGTCTGGAGTTAGGGCCTTACTACGAGCCAGCCCCCACCCGGGCACTACGCCGTGCGCGCAAGGCCCGGAGGATGCGGCGATGGAAGCGGGCGCTGATCCTGGCGACCGTCGCCTGGTTCCTCCTCTACGTGCCGTTCGCCCTGGCCTGGATCATCACCGGGCAACGCCCCCTGGACGTCATCCTTCACCTGATCCCCACCCCGTGGCTATGGGGGATCTGGCTCGTCCACACGGCCCTGGTGGGCGGCATCTGGGGAGGCCTGTGGTGGTGGCGAGAACGCAAACGCCGCCTTCGCCGGCAGAAACTTCAGGCCGCCCGCACCCTGGCCCAGCTCCTCCAGCTCACCCCCAGCGAGTTCGAGGAGTGGACGGGCGAGCTGTTCCGTCGTCGAGGATATCGGGTCGTGAACACATCCGGAACAGGGGACCACGGTATCGATCTGATGGTCTACCGGGATGGAGAGTACGGCGTCGTGCAATGCAAGCGATATCGGGGCACCGTCGGCGAGCCGATCGTGCGCGATCTTTACGGCGTGCTGATCCACGAGAACGCCGATCGAGGGTACATCGTGACGACGGCGGGTATCTCCGCCCAGGCCCGCCGATGGGCTCGCGGCAAGCCCATCGAGCTGATCGACGGCCAGAAGCTGGTGCGGCTGGCGGTGGACTGAGGTCGCTGTCGATATGAGCTCGAAGACCCTCTCGATCGCGCGCATGCGCTCGCCGCTCCGATGGCTTGCCCTTCTCCTCTGCCTGGCTGCAGGGCTGAGCGCCTGTCAGGCCCTCCCCGGCGACACGAACCTCTCAGACGCCGCGCTGGCGCTTTACATTCGCGCTCACGAAGACCAGCTGGCCCAACCGGCCGGCACGGACCGCACGCTCGTGACGTTTCGCGTCCAGCCCGGCGAATCGCTGACCTCCATCGCGCGTCGGCTGGAGGAACAGGGCCTGATCACGGACGCGAAGCTGTTTCGCCGCTACCTACGCTACGCCCACCTGGATACCGGGGTCCAGGCGGGCGAATTTCGGCTATCCCCTGCCATGACGATGATGGAGATCGCGTCGCGATTGCAACGCGGGTACGCCCCGGGCGTGCTGATCACCGTGCCGGAGGGATGGCGGGCCGGACAGATCGCGGACATGCTGACGAAAGCGGGAATCATGGACGGCCGGGCTTTCCTGCAGATGGTGGAGGAGGGGGCCGTCGCGGCGCGGCGACTGGGCGATTACGGCTTCCTGACCGATCTGCCCCCCGACGCCTCTCTAGAAGGCTACCTGTTCCCGGACACGTATGAGCTGCCCGATCCGGCGCGCCCTGAGGACCTGCTCCGCCGCATGCTGGACAACTTCGACCGGCAGGTGGCCCCTCTGCTGGACGCCGCGCCGCATCCGGACGGCCTGAACGCCCACGAGGTGCTGACGCTGGCCTCCATCGTGGAGCGGGAGGCCGTGATCCCCGAGGAGCGCCCGCTGATCGCCGGGGTCTACCTCAACCGCCTCCGCAAGGGCATGCGCCTGGAGGCGGACCCCACCGTGCAATACGCCATGGGGTATCAGGTCGCGACCGGCCAATGGTGGAAGACGCCCGTCTCGCTGGAGGAATACTCGGCCGTGGACTCGCCGTACAACACGTACCTGCACGCGGGGCTCCCCCCCGGCCCGATCTGCAACCCGGGCGTGGAGGCCATCCGGGCGGTCCTGCAACCGGCGGAGAGCCCTTACCTGTACTTCGTCGCCCGCGGGGATGGGTCGCACGTCTTCGCCCGCACCTATGAGGAGCACGTGCAAAACGTGCGCCAGTACCTGGGACGATAGCGTCGTCCCCTCTCACGTCCAGATGAAAACAGGGCCTCGCACGCTCGTGCATGCGAGGCCCTGTCGCGGATCGCTCGACCCCCTCACGCGTTTGCGGGGCCCACGCCGTCCGCCGCCCGGGTGACATACACGGTGGCCTTTCGGCCGGTGCGGTCCTGGTAGGATCGCGCCAGGCGGAAGACGAAGTCGTCCACGGCATCCGCGCGCACCAGGCTCACCGTGCAGCCGCCAAAGCCCGCCCCGGTCAGCCGGGCGCCAAAGCAGCCGGGCACCTCCAAAGCCGCCTCGACCATCGCGTCCAGCTCGGGGCTGCTGACCTCGTAATCGTCCCGGAGGCTGCGATGAGAGGCGACGAACAGCTCGCCGACGCGCTCCAGGTTGGCCTCTCGCAAGGCCGCCACGGCATCCAGCACACGTTGATTCTCGCTCACGACATGACGAGCGCGGCGCCGCACCACCTCGGGCAGCAGGTGCCCGTACCGCTCGAGGTCCTCCTCGCTCACATCGCGCAGCGCCCGAATCGAGGGCAAAACGGGCTGCAACAGGCGGACCGCCTCCTCGCATTGGGAGCGACGCACGCGATACTCCGAGCCGGCCAGCGCCCTCCTCACCCCCGTATCCGCCACGACGATCCGGACGTCCTCCGGGATCGGCACGTGCTGATAGCTTAGATCCCGACAATCGATGAGAAGCGCATGATCGGCCCGCCCCAGCGCGCTGATGAACTGGTCCATAATGCCACAGGGCACGCCCGCGTACTCGTGCTCCGCCTGCTGACAGGCCAGGGCCATCTGGGCGCGATCCATCTCCTGGCGGCTGAGCGTGAGGAATCCATACGCGGCCGCCACCTCCACCGCCGCCGACGAGCTCAATCCCGCTCCGATGGGCACATTGCTGCTGAAGGCCACGTCCGCTCCGACCAGGTCAAAGCCGCGAGCCTGCAGCATGGCGGCTACCCCCCGATGATAATTGGCCCACGACTTCTTCTCATTGCGGGTCAGAGCGCTCAGGGAGAACGTATCCTCGTCCTTCAAGTCCACCGCCCACAGCCGGACGCGCCCATCATCCCGACGGGAGGCGGCGAACAGCACATCCCGATCGATGGCCGCGGGCAATACGAACCCATCGTTGTAATCCGTGTGCTCGCCGATGAGATTCACCCGGCCGGGCGCCCGCACCAGGATCTCCGGCTCCCGCCCGAAGTGCCGCGTGAACGCCCGGCGCAGACGAGCCACCCGCTGTGAGAACGATGCAGCGGCCTCGCTCACAATTGCCTCCTTTTCACCGTGATGGTCATCCTGGATTCTTTGCCGGCCCTCTGATCTGTGTTACACTTCGAATAGCCTGATGAGGTGTGTGACCGTGGATAAGCATATCGCCTATCAGAAACTATGTGAAGTCCTGGATCTGCCCGGATGCCCGGTATGCCGACTGACGCTGGAAGCCGTCGCCAGCTACCTGGATCAGCTCATGTACGCCGACGTCAACGCCATCAACATACGTGAGCGCCTGCGGCTGGCGCGAGGATTCTGCCCCGAGCACGCCCGGCAGGTGATCGAGATCGGCCACGCGCTGGGCGTAGCGATCATCTACAAGGACGTCATCGACAATCTCATCCGAGCGCTCGCGGCAGGCCACTACCGGACGCCCTCGCTATGGCGGCGAGTCCTCGAGGCGAGGGATAGCGTACGCGCATGCACGGCCACCGCCGACCTGGTGAACACCCTCGGACCGCAACAGATGTGTCCCGCCTGCGCCGAGCGGCGGATGATGGAAGATGTCTACCTCGGCACCATAAACGATCACCTGGAGGAAGATCCCGAATTCCTCGAGGCGATGCGCCAGTCCGACGGCCTCTGCCTGCCCCATTTCCGACGCGCGCTGGAGCTCGTGCGCACACAACGGGCCTATGAATTCCTGGTCGAACTGCAGCTGGACCAGTGGCAAGCGCTCAGCCAGGAGCTCTCCGAGTTCATCCGCAAGAACGATTACCGGTTCCGCCACGAGGGCTTCGGGGCCGAAGGGGATTCCTGGCTGCGCGCCGTGCAACAGATCATCGGCCGATGGCGCGTTCCCCGCAGCACCCCGCCGACGTCTCAGCCGGGCTGAGGGAGAGCCCCGACCGCCTGGAGAGCCCAGAGGGCCCGCAGGGTGATCCACTTATTCGGCCGGCCGAGCGCCCCGAAATCCCCCCACGTCCTCTCCAGCCGGTGCTCCAAGCGCCACCGCCCCCGGCTGTCCCGCAAGGCGAGCACACGACGCACCGCGGGGCGTAGCCTAGGATCGGATCGGTGCCCCAGGCGGCCGAGCAGCAACAGGGCCTCCAACGCGTCGCTGTGGTATCCCAGCGGGAACCCGAATCGCCACCAGAGCGGGCTGGGCTCGGTAGGCGTCGGGAAGTCGGCCGCGACTAGGTCGTGCCGAACCAGCAGCCGCTCGATCTCAGCAAGCGCAGCCTTCCTCCCGCGCCCTGTCGCGCCCGCCTCCAGCAATCCCAGCCCGGCCTTGATCGCCCCCCAGGCGCAGGGAAGCCCTCCTGTCATGGGGCCGGACGTCTCGCCCCCGTTGCATCGACATCGCAGGCCCTGGTGAACGACCTGGGCGGCCAGAGCATCCGCCGCCTCCTGAACCCGAGGGTCATCCCGCAACCCGAACCAGCACAGCGCCCTCAGGAGATTTCCGTTGAGACAGAGGAACGCCCCCCGCTCGCGCTGCCCGGCGGTGAACCGTCCATCCGGCAGGCGAGCATGCGCCAGGACATACGCGCAGGCGCGGCGAATGCCGTCGATCGGAGGGGCCCCCAGTTGCGCCAGGAAGAGGATCTGCCAGATGGTCGCCCGATATCTGGGACTATAGCCGATCCCCGGCGCGACCCAGTACCCCTCAGGCCACTGGGCACGCAGAATATCCAGAGCCGGGGGAACCCGGGGAATGGCCGCCCGAGCCTCGCGCACCTCCGGATCTCCCTCCGGACGGCCTAGCAGGGTGCGCAGGGCCCAGTAACGAGCCGAGGGGTTCGCCTCCGCCAGGAGCCACTCCCGAAGCCCGGCCGAGATCGGCGACCCGGATGGCGAGGCCGAGTGAGTGCTCATCCCAGAAAGCAGATCACGTAGAGAGAGGCGGAGAACCCAGGCCGAGCGGGCCCGGAGATCTCTGCCTCTCTGCACACATACGGGTTCCCTCGACGGGGGACCCGCGACGATTTCCGATATCCAGGCTCAGCTCCGCTGCTCCAGCGGGATCCAGGGAAGATCCACCGGGCCGACGTACTGGGCTCTGGGGCGGATCAGGCGGTTGTCCGCCCACTGCTCCATGACGTGGGCCGTCCACCCGACGATGCGGCTCATCGCGAAGATAGTCGGGAACAGATCGGCGGCGATCCCCAGGGTGTAGAGCACGGGAGCGGAGTAATAGTCCACGTTGGGATGCAGCTGCCGCTCGGAGAAATAGGGGTCTGACTCGACAAGTTCCTCCAGCTTCAACGCGATGCTCAAAAGCCGCCGGTCCTGGGCGGTCTCGTTCAGCCGCAGTGCCATCTCGCGCAGGTGGCGCGCACGCGGATCGAAGACCTTGTACACCCGATGGCCCACTCCCATAATCCGTCGTCGCTCGGCCTTGGCCTTCTCAAACCAGGCCGGCACGTTCTCCACGCTCCCGATCTCCAGGAACTGCTCCAGTGCCTTCTGATTGGCCGCGCCGTGCAGCGGGCCTTTCAATGTGCCGATGGCCGCCGTGATCGCCGAATACAGGTCGGAGAGCGTGGAGGCCGTCACCCGGGCGACGAAAGTGGAGGCATTGAACTCGTGATCCGCCAGCAGGATCAGGTACATCTCCAACGCCTGGCTGGCGACCGGCGAGGGCTCCTCGCCGCTCAGCATGTACAGGAAATTCGCGGCGTGGCTCAGATCCTCTCGCGGCTCGATGGGCTCCAGTCCGTTGCGGATCCGATCAAAAGCGGCAATGGCGTTGGCGATCTGGCCGGTCAGCCGACAGGCCTTGTCCATCGCGGCGTCAGGGCTATTATCCTCCGCGTCAGGATCATAGTGCCCCAACAGGGACACCGCACTGCGAAGGACCGCCATGGGTGGCGCGCCAAGCGGGATATGGCGAAGACTGTCAAGCAGCTCATGATCCATGGAGCGACATCCGATCATCCGCTCGTGGATCATGGCAAGCTCGTCCTGATTGGGCAGATGACCGAACCAAAGCAGGTAGGCGACCTCCTCAAACGTCGCATGTTGGGCCAGATCGTCGATGCTATAACCTCGATAGTAAAGGCGTCCGGCCGTACCATCTACCTTACTAAGCTCCGTGGTGGTGACGACAACCCCTTCCAGTCCCTTGGCCAAATTCGTCGATGACTGCTGCGAAGTACCTGACATTTCCATCACCTCTCATAAACTATATGGGCTATTCCACAAACGACCGCTTCAGCGCTCGCAAACCAACCGCCACGTGGGAACTGCTATGCTTCGGAGGCAAGGCCCAGCTCTGCGGGGGATATCTGTCTTTCGAACAGAAGCTGGCGAAACGCCTCAGCCGTGCGAGCGACGCCCTCTCGCAGGGGCGTGTGGGGGATCTCTCCTAACCGTTCACGTAACGCGCTTCCATCCAGGGAGGGAGCGATCGGTATGGGGGCATCGGCATGCGTGATCAGCTGTCGGGCCCCCGGGATGGTCGCCTCGATCGCATCGATAATCTCCTCCACGGTCACGACGTCGCCCCTTAGATTAAACACGCCTGCCCCCTGGTAAGATACAAGAGAACAGGCCACGAACGTGCGCGCCACATCCTCCACATACTGCATATCCGTCCGGCCACCGAATCCGATGTGGAACCTTCGTCCCAGCAACGCGGCCACGATGGCCCTAGTGGGATCCGAGGTAAGCCCCTGATCCCTGCCCACCCCGTACACGGTCCAGGGCCGCAGCCCGATGGAGCTCACCCCGTGATCCTGCCAGTACACACGGGCGTTCCCCTCGTTACACAGTTTGAACACACCGTAATGGGTCGCGGGGGACAGGGGACCCGCCTCCGCCACAGGCTCCGACTCATACAGGTGCGGTGGGCCATAGACCGCCGCCGATGACGCGTATACGACGCGCTGAATCTGTCCGGCAAAGCGCCGCGCCGTCTCCAACACGTTCAGGGTGCCGATCACGTTCACCTGAGCCCCACGCAGGGGATTGGCCCGGCACGCGGGCACCTGCAAAGCCGCGAGATGGATAATGTGGGTGATCCCATGGGCCGACACGACGCGGGCCAGATGGTCCAGATCGGTCACATCCCCCGCGATGAAGTGGACGCGCTCCATCTCCGCCGGCGAGGCGATCAACCGGAGCCGGGTCGGCGTCGGGTCGAGGTCGAAGGCGATCGGCTGGTATCCCTCCCGCACCAGGTGGCGGATCGTCCAGGCGCCGATACATCCCTGGGCGCCGGTGACCAGGAAACGAGCTTCGGGGGAGTTTCTCTCTACGTTCATGTCCTCTCTCGCGTGAAGTATGAGCCGAGCCGGTCAGGCGACGATGCCGTATTTTACAAGCATTTGGCTTTTGCCTCAAGCGCGCTCGAGCCGCGCCCTGCTCGGCTCATGGCTCACTTCCCCGGCGGTGATGGCTCATAAAGGCTCCATGTGCGCTGAACACGCTCTCCTTTGCTGCAGAAACGCTGGGGACACAGAGGCTTCCCTTTATTACGTATTACGGCTCCTTTTGTGACATCGCACTTATATCTTGATGGGGGTGGCAGAGGGCGCTGCCCTCTGCCACCCGAAAGACCGAACTTGAGGAGCGAGGCAAACCTCGCCATCTCGTCCCAGGGCTTTTTCAAAGTCAGCGATGGAAATCGGGGTGGTAGGAACACCCTGCGTGTCGCCCGACGCAAGACATTCCCCTGATCATCGACCGAGGGAAAACGGCCCTCATCCCCCAAACCCCCTTCGCCCGGGAGAAGGGGGCTCAACGGTGGGGGGTGGGGTACGTCTGGCCACGTCGTGTGCTGGGGAAACCGAGAAGACGCGTATACAGACACGACACCTTGCCTCGTCCCCGCAGGCGCCATGTATGCCAATATGGACGTTAGACTTTGAAAAGGCCCTAATCTCGTCCTATCCGGCCTTGACAAAAGAACATATGTTCTGGTATAATCCCCAACACAACAAGAACATATGTTCTGTGCCCATTTCTATCTCCGATTTTCAAGTCCTACCTTCGCGCGGACGGTTACGCGCAGGGGTTTCCAGCGGGCACGGCAGCCCATCTACGCCCGATCGCGCGTGACGACGCCCTTCCGAAGGTGATTCGCGAACAGGTCAGGCAAGGAGGGAGCAATGCAACGACGATTAGAGATGGAGGCCGCACAAATCGAGGCCGTCCTGCACTCCCATAAGATCGCCGGCCGGGTGTGGGGCGGCGTGGTCCTGCCGCGCGTCGTGCGCTTTCAACTGACCACCGCCATGGGCACGCGCGTGCGGCAGGTGAGCAACCTGGCGGAGGAGATCGCGATGGCCCTGGGCGTTCGCTCCGCCCGCGTCTACCGAAGCGGCGGCTCGATCCACATCGAGGTGCCCAGGGAGAAGCCAGGGAACGTGTCCCTGCTGCCGTTGTGCAAGCGACTGGCCCGGATCCCTCCGCTCACCGCGGTGCTGGGCATCGACGACAGCGGGGTTCCCCTGTTGCTGAAGATCTCCAGCCCGGACGTCGTGCACGTGCTGATCGCGGGGACGAGCGGCAGTGGCAAAACCGCCCTCTTGCGCTCCATGCTGCTGAGCCTGGCTCTACATAATCCACAGGCGCACCTCCAAATCGTCCTGCTGGACCCCAAGGGAAGGGGACTGGCTCCGTTGTTTCGGCTGCCACACCTGCTGATGCCGCCCGCCTTCGACGCGGACGAGGCCGCTCGCGCCCTGGGCCGGCTGGTGGAGGAGATGGAGCGGCGCGATCGGGAACAGCGCAGCACCCCGCACATCCTCGTGGTGATCGATGAGCTGGCCGATCTGACCGAGGTGGGGGGCAACGCCGTCGCCGCCGGGCTCCGGCGGCTGGCACAGCGAGGGCGGGAGGCGGGAATTCACCTCATCGCGGCGACGCAGAAGCCCGTAGCCTCCGCCGTGGGCTCGCTCGCCAAGGCGAACTTCCCGGTGCGTCTGGTGGGCGCCGTGACCTCCCCCGAGGAGGCCAAGATCGCCTCCGGGATCGCCGGATCCGGGGCGGAGAAGCTTCTGGGCCGGGGCGACTTCCTGCTGGTGAGCCACGGTCAAACATGGAGGTTCCAGGCGGCCTACATCGACACCGATCAGGCGGAGCGAACCGTCCAGGCTCTGCTGCGGCACACCCGGCAATCCAAGCGGTGGATGGAAGATGCGACCGTGACTGAGACGGGCCTGTTCCAGCGAGCGCGTCGGGCCCTCGAGCTGAGGAGGATACACGCAGGGAGTTGAGGAAGAGGTGCCCCCATGAAACGCCTGTTCGCGATCAGCTTTCTCGTCTTCGTCGTCGCGCTGGCCATCGTCATCGGCCAGCGCATGAGCACATGGCCGTCGTCATCGGCGTGATCGTCGGGGTGGCCGCCTCGATCCCGGCCAGCCTGCTCATCATCGTGGCCTCACGGCGGGTGCACTCCCACCCCGGTACTACGCCCCGGCCCTCTCAAGAGCGTTACTTTCCACCGGTCATCGTCGTCAATTCAGATAGACAACCATCACAGTGGGCTCCATCCATGCCAGGCCCCGAGCCATTGCTACCACCCGAACGGCGTCAGTTCCGGATCGTAGGCGATGACGGGTGGACGGGCGCTTGGGATGAGCAGGCGATTGACGTAGATGACTGGAGGCAGGGATGAGATTGCCGTGGGGGATTCGAGCACGTGTGCACCGGAAGCCAGGGTGGGTGGAGCCGGCTGCAATCTGGTGGCGCAAGGATCGCTTACCGGTGATCGCCATCGAGGCCCGAGGACGAGCGCGGCCTCATGGCGGCGAATGGTTTGACGTGCGCACACCGGTGGGCAGGATGCGCCTCCTGCATCATCCTCGACGTGGATGGCTGGTGACCGCCGTCCCCTGGTGGCTGCTGCTGCCCGCGTGGCTGGTGCGACCCGCCCGGGCGGATCGGCGGTTCGAGTTGCCCTGGCGTGCACGCCGAGCGGATATGCATCGATAGAGGACGGAGAGGGAAACCTACCGAGAGGGTGACGACCGCGGGGGCCGGGTGGCGACGACATCGGGCATAGGCGCCCGTTTCGAGGGACGGGAGCGCCGCAGCAGATCCACCAGCAGCAGATCCAGCGCGGTATCCGGATCGAGCTGCCCGGTCTTGATGGCCACGTCGGTCTCCAGCAGCAGATCGAAAGCGGCCGTGATCTCCGAGAGGGTCCAGTGGCGCATCTGACGCCGAGCCTGCTCCACCATGAAGTCGCGCAGGCGGAGCTCCGACGCGATCTGACGATCCGTCAGGCCGGTGCGGGAGAGCTCGGTCACCTGCAACAGGATGCGAAACTGGCGGGTGATCATGGCCAGCAGCTGTGGCGCCGTCTCGCCGGCCGAGCGTAGCTGTTGCAGGTGGTTAAACGCGGCTCGTGCCCGGCGTTCGCCGATGGCATTCGTCAGGGCGAACACCTTGATCTCCTGCGTATAAGGGACCATCGTCTCGACATCGGCCGGCTCGATGGGACGCCCGTCCCCCGCGTAGGCGATCAGCTTATCCAGCTCCGTATCTAACAACCGCAGATTCTGACCGACGGCATTGGCCAAAAGGGCGGCGGCTCTTGGCGAGATCTCGCCGCCTTTTTCTTTTGCCCTCTGGCGGATCCAGGCGGGGAGGGCTCGCGGCCCAGGGACGGCGCACAGGATCACTTGGGCTTTCCCTTCCTCCGCCAGCGCGCTCAGATGACGTACGACCGGGTGCTTGGCAGGAGCGGCTCGCGTTTCCAGCAACACCAGATCGGTGGTCTCGGGGACGTGATCCAGGTACTCCGTGAGCGCGTCCGGGGATATGGGCGAGCCCGCCTGGACGGCCCGCAGCAGATCCCGCACGATGACCAGTCGTCGCTGGGTGAGGAAGGGGATCACATCGGCCGCGTCACGAAGCTCCCCCAGGGTGAGGCGAGCGCCGTCCAGCTCGGCGGTGTTGAGGTCGATCAGATCCGGCTGGCCAATGCGCCCCCTGATCTCAGCCAGATGGCGGGAGCGGAGGAATTCCTCCTCCCCATGGATCAGATAGATCATCGAGATCGCTCGCGCAGAAACTCCACACGGTGCACCGGCGTGTTCCGCCAGGAACGCCGTTCGATGCGCCTGAGGCGCACATCACGCACGTCCGCCAGGGTGGTCACCCGCTCCTGGGCGAGATGCCCCAGAGGCTGCGCTGCCAGCAAAGCGAAGGCCGTGGCCATCAGCGATATGGTCAACTGCTCCCACCAATGACGACGCTTTCCCGAAGTGAGCGCGATCCCCGCCAAGCCAGCCAGAAGGCCGGCGGTGACGATGTTGGTGCCGCAGTTGGGATGGATGGCCAACTCATGCTCCCCGGCCTGTAACCGCCCCAGCGCCTCCTCAACGGCATCTTGCAGCTCCTCAGTCCTCACCGGCCCGTACACATGGAACCCGCTCGGATCGCTGCGCGCGATGATGTGCCGATTCGGGTCGCGTCGGGACAGGATGTTCACCGTCGCATGCTCGATGGCATGATGCTGTCGGATACGGCGAATGAGCGGGATGTCGGCCAACCGCATGATGGGTCCCCTTCGCATCAGAGATAGGATACCTCATTCTACCACACCGCGCGGAAGCGTCCAAAGAAGGGGGCACGTCCTCTTCGGCGGAGATGTGGGGTTAGCGGTCCGTGCGCAGCCAGAGCCGGCTTCCATCGCTGATGATCTCCACCGTCCCATCGCGATCCGTGCGATACACGCGGGCAGGAGCCAGGCGGTCGATCACCTCCGGGGCGGGATGCCTGAAGCGATTGTCCGCCCCCACCTGGATGACGGCGATCTGAGGCTGCACCGCGGCCACGAATTCCGAAGATGTCGCGCCCGCGCTGCCGTGATGGCTGACCTTCAGCACGGGACATCGGAGCGCCTGGCCGGACGCGAGCAGCCGTTGCTCCGCCGCTCGCTCAGCGTCGCCCGTGAGGAGGAAGCATATCCGCCCGTATCCCAACCGGATCACCGTCGAGTTGTTGTTGTCATCGGCGCCGGTGCCGGTAATCGGGGGATCGGTCGGGTGAAGCACATCCAGCCAGACGCCATCGCCTGTGTGCAACCGAAGCCCGCGCCAGGCGATCTCCCGCCGGATTCGCGAGCGGCGGAGGGCGGACAGCCACGGCCGAGCCTCCGGAGCCTGATCCGAGAGTGGGGAGTCGATCACGAGCCGCACGCGATACCGATCGAGCAGCGGGACCAGCCCATTCATGTGATCGCCGTCCGGGTGCGTGAGCACGAGCACGTCCAGATCGCGATCCCAAAACGGCATATGGCGCCCCACCTGCCAGGCCAGCTGCGCGGGGCCGGGCCCGCCATCGATCAGCACCTGATGGCCACCGGGCGTCTGGATCAGGATGGCGTCCCCCTGCCCCACGTCGAGGAAGAAGACGTGGAGCAATCCGTCAGGCGATTGCGCCGCCCCGATCCAGATCAATGCCACGGCCGCGGACAACGCGCCCGCCAGCGCCTTACTGGGCAGATGGCGTGCGAGCCGACGGATCAGCGCCCTCCAATCCACGCTACGCCTTCCCGCGAGCAACAGGAGCCCCAGGTTCGCATAGTAGAACACGAGCCACCCCGCGTGAAAGCGCCCCACGTCCAGGGAGGCTCGGGGGAGTCGCGCGGTCGCCTCCACGATCCACACCGTATAGGCTAGGCACAGCCAGGGGACGTAGGCGACCAGCCGGGCGAGCGGATACAGGCCGGGGACAAGGGCCAGGAGCACCGCCGCCCCGCCCCAGGTCATGATATACGGTTGAGCGGGCAGGATGAGCAGATTCGTCAGCAGGGAGACGAGCGATAGCCGCCCGAAGTAGTAGACTACCAGCGGCGTCGTCGTGATCTGCGCGGCCGTAGTGACGATCAGGCCATCGTTGAGGAGCGCGCTGACCTGGCTCGCAGGTGAGGCGCTCAGCAGGGATCGCAGCCAACGCCCGGTAACGGCCTGCAACGGGGGGACGAACAAGATCAGCCCCAGGGTGGCCATGGCAGACAGCTGGAAGCCGATATCCCACAGCGTGAGCGGGTTTACAGCGGTCATGACCAGCGCCGAGGCGGCCAGGGAGACGACGGCGGTGGACTGACGTCCGAGATGGAGCGCGAGGACCCCCAGCGCCCCCATGATGCCAGCGCGAGTGACGGCCGCGTCGGCCCCTACCAACAGCACATAAACGCCGATCCCCGCTAGCACCAGGGGAGATGCCCAGCGCCGCCCCAGCAAACGCCCCAGGGTGGTCATGAACAACCCGGCGATGATACTGATGTTGAAGCCGGAGATCACGATGATGTGGCTGGTGGCTGTGGCATTGAACGCGTCGTACAGAGGCCGGGGGATCCCGCCCTCGATGCCCAACAGGATCCCGGCGAGCAAAGAGGCCGCCGGCTCGGGCAGCAGGCGTTCGATGGCTTGCCACGCGCGGCGTCGCACGCCATAGAGCGCACGCCAGAGAAGAGCGCCGTCCCCTCTCTGAATCACCCGGACGCGCGAGCGTCGCATCACGGAGTGCACGCCCTGGCGCGCCAGGTAGGCCCGATAGTCGAAGTCCTCCCAGCGCGGGGGCGCTTCCAGAAGTCCTGTCACACGCACTCGGTCGCCGTACGCGTAGTCACCGAAGCGATTCGCCCGCACCAGGACGACGCCTCGCACCTGATGGCGAGCCCCGTCGACAGCCACGCTCGTGGCGGCCACGCGCAGGCGGATATACCGATCCCGCACCTCCGGATCGTCCGCCACCATCCCCTCCACGGTAGCCCACACAGGGGATTCCCGATCGCCATTGTAGTAAGCCAGGTCGGCCGGGGTGAAGCAGGGCCACAGCGGACGGCTCTGGTAGCGCCAGGCGCCCAGGAGCATAAACAGCAGCACGAGAGGGATCAGGCGGCCGCGCGGCCTGCGCCGCAAAGCCAGCGTGATCCCGGCGAGGGCCGCGCCGGCGCCACCCCATGTCAGAGGCGAGGGCCCGGAGCAGCCGATCAGCCCCGCCTGCCACAGGAGATGGGTCAGGGCGATACCGCTCAGCCAGCCGATAGCGAGATAGATCAGCGCCATTGAGGGTTCTCAAGCAGGAGTATCCCCAGCATCGCGGCGACCACTGACCAGTCTCTCCCCGGACCGAGTAGGGCCTTTTCAAAGTCCAACGTCCATATTGGCATACATGGCGCCTGCAGGGACGAGGCAAGGTGTCGTGTCTGTATACGCATCTTCTC
>JAADGJ010000005.1 GCA_013152435.1 Chloroflexota bacterium
GAAGCCCCTCCGCAGGAAAACTCTTTTTCTCGCCTTTTCCCTGCCTGGTTGGGGCTTTGGCCGGTGGCCTCCGGCCCCACGGGGCAGGTGAGGGGCTGAAAATAGATTGCTTCGGAGGGACTACCGCCCCTCCGAGCCACCCCAGAGGTGCGGGGCCACGCTTCCGTATCGCTTAACTTGATACCAATGGGGCACGATGTCGCCGTGCCCTTTGGTTTGGCTTCTTCCGGAGGAGCTTCGCCCCTCCGGTCCTCCCCGTAGCAGGAGCGACGGAATCCCTCAGGAGAGCTCTTAGAAGAGCGAAAGCTGGGCGCCGGGAGGGACCACGGTGCGTCCGGCTGCGACCTGATGGGCCAGCCGGGTGGGCTCGGGCAGGCGGTAACGCGTGCAGCAGGCGAGCGTCATCTGGATCGCCCCCGGCAGGTCGATCCGGTGGCCCACGCTCACATAGACGGGCTTTACGCCGTCCCGGGTGCGAACGGCCGCGCCGATGATCTCCTGGCCGTCGTAGAGCCACGTGTATGCGCCACGCTCTGGGGGCGGCTCCTCGTGGCGCCCGATCAGCCGTGATTTGGCGCATCCGATGGTGGGGTGGTCGAGCAGGACGCCCAGGTGCGCGGCCAGCCCTAATCGACGGGGGTGGGCCAATCCCTGCGCGTCGCATATCAGCAGATCGGGCAGGGTGGACAGTTGATCCAGGGCGTCCAACACGGCCGGCGTCTCACGGAAGGAGAGCAGGCCGGGGATGTAGGGAAAGCTCACCGGGCGCTCGGCAGTGGCCTGCGCGATGGGCGTCAGTTCGGGAAAGCGGACGATGACCACGGCGGCGCGGGCCACATCGCGTTGGGGGAAGCTGACGTCGATGCCGCCGATCGTGCGGGGCTGCGTGGACAGAGGCTCGATGTGCACGCGAGCGGCCAGATCCCGCTGGATCTGCTGCGCTTCCTCGGGGGATACGTCCCAACGATGTTGAATGTGCAATTCCATGTCATGCCCCCTTTCGCGGATGGAGTGGAGCGGATTGGACCTGGAAATGCCTGATTCTTCTCCGACGTTAACTCAGCCGATGGCGCCCCGCCATGAAGTCCTGGATCATCAGTCCGGTCTCGCGTGACCAGCTATCCGGCAGTTGATCCAGAGGCACCCACAGGGGACGACCTTCGTAGCTGTCGTGGAGGCGTTGGTTCAGCGGCCGGCAGCGATAAGTGATGACGACGCTGTGGAAGCGCCCCGCCCTCCGAGGATCCGAGTAGATGCCCAGGAGGTCTTCGGCGATGACCTCCAGCCCTGTTTCCTCTCGCACCTCGCGCTGGAGCGCCTGGGTGCAGGTCTCCCCATAGCGCACGACGCCGCCGGGAAGGGTGAATCGGCCATCCGGGCGGTGCAGGAGCAGGATCTCCCCATCCCGCACGATGATGGCTCCTACGGACAGCACCGGCGGGAACTGTCCCAGCGTGAGCGCTCGTAGCGCGTTCATGAGCAGGGCGACGAGGCGGGCCTGCAGATCGGACCGGAGCCTGTACCACCGGTCTCGCGCGTGGGGTCGCATGGTTGTCATCTTTCCTCGAACCTTCGTCTCTCGGACTCGTATCGGAATGATCGGCTTTGGCCTTGGGGGGATGATGCGCTGGCAGGATGTGATCTTGCATCGAAAGCGCAGGCGGTGTGGGAAATCCCCACACCGCCTTTATCCAGGAGGCTTAGATCGTGTGCGTCGTTAGTGAATGTCCTGATAATGAAGCGTTCGGGAGAGGATCTCCTCCATCTCCTCGTCGTATTCCTCGTGTCGTCGTCGCCGTCGCTTGGGACGTCGCTCCCTGCGGCTTCGGGGTTGGAAGTCCTCCCCCAGGGCTTTCTGGAAGGCCAACGCGATGACGGACGGGAACTCGTCCTCTTCCTCGTAAATGGGCTCTGGCTCCGCCTCCATCTCCGGCTCCGGACGCAATCCCTTCAGGCTGAGATCCACCCGCTGTCGGCGCCGGTCCACGGAGATCACGCGGGCTTCCAGCTCCTCGCCGACCTGTACCACATCCTCCGGCCGGGCCACGTAGCGCTCCGCCATCTCGCGCACGTGGAGCATGGCCTCCCGGCCGATGCCGATGTCCACGAAGGCGCCATAGGGGACCAGCCGGGTGACGGTTCCCCGCACGATCTCGCCCTCTTTCAGATCGCGAATGGTCTTCGTCCCGGGCGGGATCATGGTCAGGCTGATGCGGTTGTGCTCACGATCCAGGTCCTTGATCCAGACCTTGACCGTCTGCCCCTCCTGGAGCACGTCGCTGACCTTGTTGACCCGGGTGGGAGAGAGCTCGGAGATGTGGACCAATCCGTCGGTGCCTACGCCGATGTCAATAAAGGCGCCAAATTCGGCCAGGCGGCGGACGGTGCCCTCCAGCTCCATGCCGCGCTTCAACGGCTTGATGATCTTCTTGCGCGGGATCACCTTCACCTCGACGGGAGGTAGGGCCGCGGCGCGCGGGCGGCGCCGGCGTCGGCGGCGCTTCTTGCGTCGCTTGGGTTTCTCCTCTCCCTCTCCCGTCTCCACGGCGGTGGGCGTTGCTGTCGTCTCGGCGGTGGGCTCCGCTGTGGCCTCGGCAGGCTGGGCGCTCTCCTCAGGGGATGCCTCTGCTGTCGGCTCCTCTTGTGTGGCAGCCTCGGTCGCCTCTTCCGCGGGCGATTCGGCTGGCGGGGCTTCCTCCGTGGCGGTGGCGGTTGGGGACTCCTCTACGGCAGATGTGGGCTCCTCTTCCCGTGCGTTCGCCTCGGCTTCGGGCATCTCTTGCGGTTCGCCGCTCGGCCGAGGCGCTTCTCCACCCTCAGTCGGAGATGACTCCTCAATCTGGCCTTCTGAATTCTCTTGCAGAACGATTTCCTCGCTCACGATCGCAGCCTCCTAGGGGATGGTTCTGGACAAAGCCAGCGGGCATTATACTCCACGCATCGGGGGCTGTCAAAAAGGGGAGCGTTCGGGTAACGCGATGCACAATCCCTCGCTTGCTGTCGCGTGGAATGGGGAGGCTATGGATGTGGGGAGGTATCCCCGGCACGGCTTCACGGGGATATCCGCCGATAGCCGGGGATGGAGCCTTCCGCGAGGATTCTGGATAGGATCTGCGTCTCATCGGGTATCAGACGGAGACCATTAGGTATGGCCCGCCCTGGAGCCACGATGCAGCCGCTTCCCAGATATACTCCATGACCGAGGCAGGCGCCGATAAAGGGGTTGCCCGTGTCTACCACCTGCCCGCCCTTCAGGACGGTGATGTTCCCGCCGTCGAGCCGGAAGTCCGTCAGCGCGACGCCGGCGCCGGCGAAGGTGTCCCTGCCCAGGAAGCAGGCGTTTACCGGTCTGGTGAAGACGAACGCTCCCGGGTATAAAACGGAGTACTGGACCACCGTCCCGCTCTGGAGGACGCATCCTTCCCCGATGACCGAGAGTTCCACCGCGACCTGGTTGGCGATGTAGGTGTGATCTCCCACCAGGGATTGACGGACCACGGCCCCTGCCCCTATCCTGACGTTGTCGCCGATGGTGCTCCCCTCGATATAGGCCGTGGGGTGGATGTCACAATTCCGGCCGATGTGGTTTGCCCGATGCAGGATCTTCCATTGGTTGGCGCTGTGGGCCTTCAGGGCGAGCCATAGAAGCCTTAGCTTGGACCCCCTTTTTAGCTTGGCCAATTCGGAGAGCAGGGTGACCACGTTAGCCACCCAGAGGTTGGCCCAGTGCTCTATCTGGATGAGCAGTTTCTCGGACAGGGGGACGACGTATTGGCCGGTTGCGTATATGTGTTCTGACATCGGCACAGATTCGGAAAGCCCATCCGGATCAATGACCACGGGGAGAACTTCCTCGCGGCGGTGACCTTTAGGAGGCACGTATCTGAGCCGGTAATCGATGCGATCCTCGTGCTCTATGACCTGTTGTGTGGGGGTGATCGTTCTGAGGGTGGTAATGCCCTTTTTCAACGCTGCTATTGTGTCGTGCCTCAGGGAGCGGGACCTCGTGATGAACTCCTGGAGCAGTTCCGGGGTGAAGTAGAGGGAATCGTCAAAGATGATGTGCTCATCCACGTCGTCAATGGATGTCCCCGGGGGCATCGGCACCAGCGTGAGCCCTAGTTTCTTCAGGTACGTTTCCTGAAGATCGCCCAGGGGGCGGTTCGCGATGAGGCACTCCCGGGGGTGGTCACCGAAGGGCTCCACGGTCTTTTCGCTCATCATCATATAAGCCTTCATCTTCTATCCTCCCTGTGGATGGTTTGCTCCGTCCCATGCCAGCCGCCCGGCCCTCTCGGGGGAGAGATGTCCAGCCTGTATGAGCCAGCGGACGGTGTCGCCAAGGGTCTCCTCGAGCGGCCTCGGCGCGATGCCGAACTCACTCCGGGTCGCCGAATCGTCCAACGGATGGGAAAGCCCCACACAGTAGGCAGCCTGAAAGTTCACCGGCAGGCGGAAGGGTATCCGGCGCTGCAGGAGGTCGAGGGCTCGCAGCGGCCACAACAACATCCAGACCGGCAGCGAAAGGGTCCCCAGCCGGCGTCCGGTTAAGGAGGCCATCGTCGTCATGGCCTCTCGAATGGACACGTTGATGGATGGCGCCATGTAACGGCGTGGGCCGCGTCTTTTCTCCATGATCGCCAGGTGTAATCGGGCCAGGTCGCGCACATCGGTGATGGGGACGGTGCCTTTTGGCGTCAGGATCCATAGCCCGCGCAGAATGTTTATGGCCATCTGGCAGCTTTCCCCAAAATGAGGATCGTGTGGGCCCCAGACGGAACCGGGGTAGGTGATAACCACCGGGGCGCCGGAGTCCTGATATCGCCGGGCGACGCGTTCCGAGTCGGCCTTGGACCTGAAATAAGCGCCCAGGGGCCTTGTGGGAGGCGCGTCTGGGGTCAGCACTTTGCCTCGTTCACCGATCAGGGCTGCGAAGCTGGACACGTGTACGATCGGATCGTGTCCCAGCCTGTGAGCTGTGCCGAGGACGATCTCGGTGCCCCGCACATTCGTTTCCCGGATGGTTTTACTCGCCCTCGGGTCCAGTGAGTAAATGGAGGCGCAGTGGATGGTGGCGTCACATCCCAGGGTGGCCTGCTCTACAGACCGTGGATCGGTAACGTCGCCCTCGATGACGGTTGCAACTTCCACACCCAGTGGATCAAGCGCCGGGCGCACCCGTTCCCTTTTCCGGACCAGGAGTGTTACATCATGCCCACCGCGTATCAGCTCGGCCACGGTATGGGAGCCGACGAAGCCAGTCCCGCCTGTTATCAGTATCTTCATAATTCACAATCCATGTGCATTAGAAAGGACGCAGTGGCGCCGCGCCCCTCAAGTTTGGCCTTTCGGGGATAGCGGAGGGCATTGCCCTCCGCTACTCGCATAAGATACGGAGTCGTGCTGCAAAGAAAGCCATGTATCTTGACCGTCATCTGATCCGAGCGTTGTCGGAGCAGCGCATGAACAGGAGAGGAGCCCGACGTTAGGGATATCACTGAACGACATGGCCGGGCTCCATCTTTCTCGGGGCTCAGCGGGAGCCCTGCTCCCCGGGCCGGATAGGCTTGGGAATGACCGGCGACGGCCCCCAGAGCTCAGTGGTCACGTTGAGGGCCAGGGTGTGCAACTCGGTGAACGCCTGCTGACAGTCCTCGTGGCTCCACCAGGCAGTCCAGGCGGCCAGGTCGGCGAACTCGTAGGTCACCACGGCCTGGGGCGCGCCAGCAGCCGGGCGATAGGCCCGGAACTCGACCACTCCCGGCACAGCCAGGACGCGCGGAGTCACGCTCTCGACCCACTTCAGGTAGGCCTCCAGCTTGTCCGGATGAACGTCCCACTTGATGATGTAGAGCACCATCACACTCACCTCCTTTCCCTGTCTGACTCCAGGGTATCCTGCGACGGTCGGGTGGATAAGGGAGCTCGGACCTATTCGGGGCAATCAAAAAGGCCCATCGAAAGATGGGCCTGGAAGCCTACTTGTGATGTCTTAATCGTCTCGTCGGCTCTCCGTTGCGCCGCGAGCAGGCACAGGCCGCCGAGGGCTGGAGAGATGCCCCGGCGGCCTGCTTCCTACGGCACGTTGTGCATCGTCAGCGGTAGGTAGCTGCAGTATGGCACCGCGCTGCCGTACCAGAAGCCGCTGTACAGGATGCCTCCATGGTTGAAGCTCACGCCGATCAACGGCTGACCGACGGTGCTCCACAGCGTGTGACCACCTGTGCCCTTCATTTGCCCGCCGCCCCCGGCGATCACATGCCAGGAGATCTTGTGGTCGGCCGAGACCTGGGCCAATACCGGCAGCGCAAGTAGCAGGCAGAGAGCGATCGCCAGGATAAGTTCGCGTTTCATCATCTGCCCTCCTTTGGCTATCGCTTACTGACGGTGTTGTCCCGGCTGTTCGTGATCCACATATTGGCCCCATCGAAGGCGATGCCCTCCGGATCACCACCGACGGGGACGGTGGCTACCAGCCTGCCATCGACGGCCCTCAGCACGCTCACGGTGTCGTCGCCGTTGTTCACAATCCACATGTTCGCCCCATCGAAGGCGATGCCCATCGGGCCTTTCCCGACGTTGAGGGTCATGACGGTGCTGCCGTCGCTGGCCCGCAGGACGCTCACCGTGCCACTCCCCTTGTTGGTGATCCACATGTTGGCCCCATCGAAGGCGACCCCGACCGGGTTACTCCCGACGTTACGGGTCATCACGTGGCTCCCGTCGCTGGCCCGCAGCACGCTCACCGTGTCATCGCCATTGTTGGCGATCCACATGTTGGTCCCATCGAAGGCGATGCCGGCCGGCTTGCTGCCGACGCCGATGGTCATGACGGGGCTGCCGTCGCTGGCCCGCAGTACACTCACCGTGCCGTCGCCATTGTTGGTGATCCACATGTTGATCCCATCGAAGGCGATGCCCCCGGCCCCGTTTCCGACGGAAGCGGTCATCCGTTGCGCTCCGTCGCTGGCCCTCACCACGCTCACGGTGGCGTTCCCGCTGTTGACGATCCACATGTTGGCCCCGTCGAAGGCGATACCCCGTGGGCCAGGGCCGACGCCCGGGGTCATCTCCAGACGGCCGCTGCTGGCCTTCAGCACACTCACGGTGCCATCCGCCTGGTTCGTGACCCATATGTTGGCTCCGTCAAAGGCGACGCCCGTGGGGGTTGCTCCCACGCCGAAGCTCGTCGACGTCTGGATGGCGGGATACCATCTGAGCAAGGCCACCTGCATCGGGTTCGGCCCCTGGATGAGCGACGGGCGAATGGTCACCAGGGCGTGCCCATCACGGCTGGCAGCAGCCAGGCCGATACCCTGGGTGCTGGTGAAATATCCGCCGATGCCCTCCCCCCGGTTCTCGCCGACGACGGCCGTATGGTCGCCCAGGGCATTTGCATGGACGCCCGCCCCGTGGGTACTGGTGAAGTAGCCGGCCGTGCTGTTGATGCTCTGAGCGTGCAGCCCCGGGCCGTTGACGCTTTTGCCGTCGAGGCCGGGGCCGCCGACGCTGCTCCCGGCCACGCCAGATCCGGCTCCGGAGTTCTCGCCCCAGATGGCCGCGGCATCGGAGCTGGTGCCGCCGAACACCGCTGACGAGTTCTGGCTGTCGAACTCACCGCCGTATCCGTTCTCGCTCGTGGCCAGCACGCCGGCCCCATCCGTGCTCCAGGCGTGGACGCCGGCCCGGGCACCGCTGGCATATAGGCCCACCGCCCCGCTGCCCTTGTTGATGGCGTACAGCATGGCGACGTCCTCGTTCCCGCCCAGCACGCCGCTGATCACCGCCCCCGGCCGCAGTGAGAGGGCATAGGGGACGGGCAGCAATGGCTGGCGCGGGGTCATCTCCGTTTCGCCCTGCAACTGCACTCCCAGCCACAGTGCTCGCCCGTCGAATAGCACCGGGTTCACGTCCAGGGTTACGTTGAACAGCCCATCCTCCACCGAGACGCTCTTCGTTTGAGACCACAGCGCCGTCCCACCGCTCGCCTCAGCGTAGAGGCGGAAGGTCATCGTCCGTGCGCTGTCCACCGGCTTGCCGCTGCCGTCCAGCAGGCGGCCCTGGTAGGAGATGGCGCCGGAGACGAGGGCCGTCGGAGCTATGGGGACCGCCGGGACCTGCCCGACAGGGCTGGCCCACGCGCCGGTCACGCCCAGCAACAGGGCGACCAGCACCAGCGCACTCACAATGCTTGAGGCGATCAACAGGTTTCGGTTCATTTTCTCCTCCTCTGTTCAACCCCCCTGTCCGCGCGGCGTAAGGATCGACCTGGTCGTGAGAGGTAAAGTGGATGCGACCGGTGTCCGGGCTATCCAGAAGCAATCGGGCGAAGGCTGGGCCGTCTTCGGGTTCGAAGGGGCGTAGGTGAAGGGGAGGGGCATTTCCCAGTCTCCTTATCGGGGGGCCTCCTTATTTCTCGCCGCGTTTCCTGCGTTTCGCGGTCTCCGCTTTCAGAATACCATCGGAGAACTAGGCGCGGGAGGGCCAGCAGACCTATCCGGGGCAGAACAAAGGACCTATCGCGAGATAGGTCCGAGGGCTTCTGGTTTGCGCTCCACGTCAGAAGAGGAGAAATAAGGAGATGAGAGAGCTACTCGATCTTCACCAATCCCTTGCGGATGGCGTAAAGCATGGCCTGGGTGCGGTCGTAGACGTGGAGTTTGGAGAAGATGTTGTTGATGTGGTTCTTCACCGTCTTCTCGCTGATGGAGAGTTCCCGGGCGATCTCTTTGTTGGGGTGGCCCTCCGCGATGAGCGTGAGCACCTCCAGCTCACGCGGGGTGAGCTCATCGATCAGGGGAGCCTGCTTGCCGGGCAGGGCGGCGAACTGGCGCAACACCTTTTGAGCGACCGTGGGGCCCAGGAGCGACTCGCCGTGGGAGACAGCGCGGATGGCCCGCAACATGGTCTCCGGATCGGCGTCCTTGAGGATGTAGCCACGGCCACCGGCTTGCAATCCCCGGAAGACGAACTCGTCGTCCTCGAACATGGTGACGAAGATGATGCCGATGTGGGGCATCTCCCGGTGAAGGACGCGAGCGGCCGCCACACCATCCAGATCGGGCATCTTGATGTCCATGAGGATGACGTCGGGCATCAGGGCTCGCGCCTGCTCCAACGCCTCCTGGCCCGTGGCGGCCTCGCCCACCACCTGCATGTCCTCCTCCGCCTCCAACATCGTGCGGACGCCCTTGCGGAAGAGGGTGTGGTCGTCAGCGATCAGGACTCTGATCTTCTCTGTCATGGGGTACGTCCTCGTTCGTTATCCCGTAGTCCCCCCAGATGGGGTCGGCCTGGGCGGCCGAAGTCGGAAGGTCTTCCTGTGTCCTCAACGGGATGACGGCTCTTACGGTCGTTCCGGCCCCCGGCGCGCTCGTCACCTCAAATCGCCCGCCCAACTGCTCCACCCGCTCCCTCATGCTCCATAGCCCCAGGTGCGTCCCGGGCTGGGGCGCCCGGGGATCGAAGCCCTGCCCGTCGTCGGCGATGCACAGGGTTACGTGCTCTTCATCTCGCGTCAGGGTCACGTCGACCCGATGCGCCTGGGCATGCCGGATGACGTTGTTCAGCGCCTCTTGGGCGATGCGGAAGAGGGCGATCTCCACCGGGGCGGGAAGCCGCTCGCCTTCATCCACAGAGAGCTCGATGGCCAGATCGTGTTCCCGCTGGCAGCGGGCTGCGTATTCTCGCAAGGCCGGAGCCAGCCCCAGCTCATCCAATACCGCCGGCCGCAGGTCGTAGATCAGGCGACGGATGTCCTGAACGTTGGCCTGGGCCAGCTCGGCCATCTCCTCGATCTCCTCGGCGGTCAGGGGCTGATCCCGCTCCATGAGCTTGCGGGCTGTGCGCAGGCGGAGGTTCAGGCTGGCCAGGGCTGGCCCTACGCCGTCATGTAGCTCGCGGGCGATGCGCCGCCGCTCCTCCTCCTGGGCTGCCGTTACCAGGGCCAACTGCTGACGCAGGATGGCCAGTCGCTCCTCGTGCAGCCGGGCGTTCTCCAGGGCCAGCGCCGCGCTGTGGGCCAGGGTGGTGAGGAGCTCCAGGTCATCTTGCGTGTAGAGATCGCCGGATCGCTTCTCCTCCAGGGTGAGGATTCCCAACAGCTGCTCGCCCGATAGCAGGGGCACGGCCACCGTCGCCCCGATCCGGCGCAGATCCTGGGCCTGGAGGGAACGGTCGTCGGGGAGCAGCAGCAGGGGGCGGCGCTCCCGGGTCAGCCAGGTGACCAGGCTCCAGATCTCCGGGGCCTCCGAGTTCTGGGTAGGGGCATGGCGCCGCCGTGCCTCTGCGATAGGTGAGCGCTCCGCGGATGGTGGATTCCCTCTCTCTGGGACGGGGAAGCTCTTCCCCTCTGGACGGTACCGGCCGTGATCCAGAAGCCAGAGGATGGCCCCCCGAGCCCCTAAGGTCTGGGTCACCGTGTCCAGCACCAGGCGTACGACCTCTCCTCGCTCGCGGAGGGTGCTCAACCCCTGGCTGAAGGCGGTCAGGGCCTGGCGCACCTCATATTCCCGGCGGAAGAAGGCACGATCCACGAAGGTCTGGATGCGGCTGCGAGCCGGCTGGAAGAGGACGGCGATGAAGAGCGCCGGGAGCAGGGCGGCCAGGATCGATTGTTGGCCGGTGAGCCCTTGGAAGAGATAGCCTATGGCCAGGGAGAGGAGCAGGAAGACGGCGGTGAGGGTGACGGTCAGCAGGGAGTAGACCAGGCCCTTGCGCACCACCACCCGGATATCGAAGAGCTGGTAGCGCAGGATGGCGTAGCCGACGGAGAGAGGGTAGAGGGTAGCGATGACGCCGCCCCACTGAACGTTGGCTGGAGGTGGCAGGTGAAGGGTGGCGGGAGCCCAGAGGAAGACGATCCAGCCTCCCAGGCCCATGCTGATGCCTGCCACGAGCACCGTCGCTTGCTGGCGGATCAGAGGGGGCGTCTTCTTCTTGAGGGCGATCTGCAGCAAGGGGACGATCTTGTTGATGAGCGAACCCACGCCAAGGATGAGGAAGTGTCCCCAGGTGCCGGACCAGAGATGTAGGCGCCACAGCTTGGGATCGTCCAGGCGGGAGGCCAGGAAGAAGAGCGTGGGAAAGTAGATCGTGAAGGCGGCGGCCAGGGCCACGAAGGCGGGGATCAAAGGCCAGCGGGCCAGGAACTCCTTGCGCTCCCGGTCGGCGGGGAAGCTCCAGAAGAAGATCCAGCCGGCCACGGCGGTGATCGCCGTCCAGGGATGGATCAGGTAGGTCGTCCACTTCTGCTGGCTGAGGAAGACCTCCCACACGGCCCCGAGGATGCCTGCCCAGGCCAGGAGGTAGAAGAGGAGATAGCGGTTGAGCCGGCCGCTGGGGTTGCGAATGTAGACGAAGATGCCGACGGCCAGGGAGCAGATGGCGAAGAGGATGCCTCCGGGAATAAAGCGCCACAGGATGTCGGAGGTGAACTCCATCGTGGGCACGGCGATCTGCAGCCTCTGATCGCCTCGCTCCACGGTGTAGACCAGTGGGGTGCCAACCCCTGCCTCCCGCACCAGGCGGCGCATCTCCCGCCAGTGTTGGCCGTTCACGGCCACGATGCGGTCCCAGGGGCGCAGCCCGGCCTGCCAGCCGGTGAAATCCTGCGGGGTGAAGGCGCTGACGATCCGGTCCGAGGTGTAGAAGAAGCCTGGAAAGGGGTCACCGATCTGATCGGCGATGGAGTAGAGGGAGGCAGCCCAGATCAGGACGGCGGCCACGATCACGCCGCCCACCACCCAGCGGGGACGCAGGGCAAGGGGGGCGGCGCCGCTTTTGCTCACCGTTTACTCCTCTCTTGAGGTAGTAGTACCTCCTTCGCCTGCCAGAACCGCGGGATCTTTATCAAGCAGTGGGGCGAGACACGCCTCGCCCTATTCGCATCCACTGAACAGCATGGGCGAGGCCCCCGCCTGTCGCTTTTCCCCTCCACGGGCGGTCGCTCCCGAAAGGGGAGGTGCGGAGGGGAAGCCCCTCCGCAGGAAAACTCCTTTTCTCGCCTTTCCCCTGCCTGGCTGGGGCTTTGGCCGGTGGCCTCCGACCCCACGGGGCAGGTGAGGGGCTGCAAATAGATTTCTTCGGAGGGGCTATCGCCCCTCCCTGGAGTTTGGCCTCTTTTATGGCACCCCTCTGTATCTTGGTATGGGTAGCGATGGGCACTGCCCTTCGCTACCCAAAGGGCCAAATGGGGGCGAGGCACGCCTCGCCCCTACCGTTTCTGCGACTTCAGCCGATACAGCATCTCCCCCGCGTGGGGCACGACCAGGATGCCCTCGTCCTCCCGGCCCATCCACTCCTCCGGGTTGATGGTGGCCGGATCCCGATAGCCCAGGTTCACCCGCTCGCAGCGCTCCTTGGGGATTCCCGTGGCCAGGGTGACCCGGATGCGCGGCTTCTCCACGCCGTTCTCATAGGTGCCGATGCCGCGCAGATGAGTGGAATGCGCCAGCACGCCCCATGGATAATCCTTGAACCGATCCCATTGCTTCAGGAAGTAATCGCGCACGTGATATCCGATCTCGTCCAGAAGCTTCCCATGGGTGTAGGAGAGTTCGGTGATGTGAGGCGCGTAGATGATCACCTCGCCTCCATCCTCCACCACGGGCTCCAATTTGTACATCCCTTTGGCCGCCGTCCAGATGTCGTCGTACATCTCAGGCATGATGGACAATACCTGGCGATAGGGCTTGTCCACATAGATGACGTGCACCTGGGCTGAGAGGTCCGCGGCCTGCTCCCAGGCCTCCTCCGGTGACCCGATGTACACCCCGGCGACCTGATCCTCCTTGACGACGAAGCTGAGGCAGAGCTTGGGCACGTCGATGAGCGAGGCCGCCCGGTTGATCACGGCTCGTACGGGCGTGTGCTTCGTGCCGATGATCTCATAGCTGGTGATCACGGCGCCCAGCCAGTGGGTGAAATTGATCAGATCCCACCCGGAGATGCCGGGGAAGAAGTACTTGTTCCCCCCGGAGAAGCCGACCACCTCGTGGGGGAACACCGGCCCGCAGATGATCACCTGATCGTAGTCGAAGATCATCTTGTTCACGGCGACCGGCACGTCCTGGACGAAAAGGCCGCGGCTGATGGCCTCGATCTCGCTGGCGGGGATCGTCCCCAGATCGCGGAAGGTGGCCGGGTCCTCCCAATGATGGTTGAAGACGCGTACGCCCGCGTAGCGGGTGGCCATCTCCTCCGCGGTGACCCCCATCCGGTGATGGATGGCCTCCTCCGACATGGGCTTATGCGTGCCCAGCGCGATCAGGTAGTCCAGGGCGGCCACCTTCCCCCACAGCAGCTCGTGAAAGAGCCGGAAGAACAGGCCCAGGGGACCGCTGCGAGTACCGTCCGGGACGATGATCAGCACCCGCTTGCCCGCCAGGTCGGCCCGGTCCAGGGCCTCTCGCATCAACTCGCGAACCTCTGATTCGCTCAATAGCCGATCCGGGTATCCTTTCCCTATCACCATTGCCATCCCCCCGTCAGTCCCCAATCCCTTTATACACCGCTGAAAGCCGAGAACCCCCCATCCACAGGCACGACGACGCCCGTCACGAAGGATGCGGCCGGCGAAAGCAGCCAGATGACCGTCCCCAGCAGGTCAGATGGATCGCCGAACCGGCCCATGGGGGTGTGGTCGATGATCGTCTGCCCCCGCGGGGTGAGCCCACCCGAGGCCTCGTCGATGAGCAGGTAGCGGTTTTGGTTGGTCAGGAAGAACCCGGGGGCGATAGCGTTCACCCGGATCTTTGGGGAATACTCCTGGGCCATATGCACGGCCAGCCACTGGGTGAAGTTGCTGACTGCGGCCTTGGCGGCCGAATACGCGGGGATCCGCGTCAGCGGCCGGAAGGCGTTCATGGACGAGATGTTGAGGATCGTTCCCTCCTCCTTTTCAGCCATCACCCGGCCGAACACCTGGCTGGGGATCAGCGTGCCGATGAAGTTGAGGTTGAACACCCATTGGAAGGCATCCTGGGGCAGATCGAAGAACGGCAGCTCCGGCGAGGTTGTGGCCTCCTTCCGGTTGCCCCCGGCGCCGTTGATCAGGATATCCACCGTGCCGAACGTATCCAGGATAGTCTGGCGGGCCGCCTTCACGCTCTCCGGATCGAGCACGTCCGTCTTCACGCCGATCGCCTCGCCGCCCGCCGAGGTGATCTCGTCTGCCACCCGTTGTGCCGCCTCTTCCACGATATCGAGCACGGCGATCTTGGCCCCGACCTTCGCCAGCCCACGAGACATCTCCCCTACCAATACGCCGCCACCGCCCGTGGCGACGACCACCTTCCCCTTCAGATCGAACAGAGCCTGTGGATCACGATCGCTCATCTTGCCTGCCTCTCCCTGTCTGGTAAAGATATGCTCCTGATCGTTCAGGGCCTCGCCTCCCCAGTTCCCATCGCTGACCTTGGGAAGGCCCTGCGGATCTCGCTTAAAGCGTGTCTGAGAAATGCCGTTACTTCTGCTATGGGGAGGCCCGGAGGGGCTCCCCCCGGAAAAGTGGGATTCCCATGGAGGGGAGCTCCCCTCCACACCTCCCCCTGTGGAACTGGTGGCTGAGGGAGTTCCTCAGGCACCTTATCGGTCAATGTTCAGACACGCTCTCACTCCTCCACCGTGCCTCCGGTGACGATCACCGGTCCCACGTGATCTCCTTCCTCATTCAACTTCCGATGGCTGCCATCGCAGTAGGGGAAGTTTTGGGATATCCAGCATCGGCAAAAGGCGACCTGCTTGCCGGGGGGAATCGTCTCGTGATGACGGTCCGGATGTCTGCCCTCGTTGATCATGCGCTATCCTCCTTCC
Source organism: Chloroflexota bacterium (assembly GCA_013152435.1). NCBI lineage: Bacteria > Bacillati > Chloroflexota > Chloroflexota bacterium. Next base: position 14,815 of record JAADGJ010000005.1, read on the forward strand.
ATCTCGGATTCGATGGATCGCAAATGGGCGATCGCTCGCTGCGCGGCTGTATCCGCGTCCGGCATCGGCATGAACTCGCCGGAGACGAAGCCGGCGTATCCGGTCTCGAAGAGGGCCTTCAACAGGGAGCGGAAGTCCAGATGCCCTGCGCCGGGATACCATCGATTGGAGTCGGCCACGTGGAAGTGGAAAATGCGATCCCCGGCCCGCCGGATGCTCTCCTCCATGGACGGCTCCTCGATGTTCATGTGAAAGGTATCCAGCAGCAGCCCGAGGTTGTCCGCCCCCACGCGCTCGATGAGATCCAGCCCCTGATCCACGTTGTTGATCAGCGACGTCTCGTAGCGGTTGATGGGCTCCAGGGCCAGCCGGACGCCTTGTGGCGCCCCGGCCGCGCAGCACTCTTGCAGGGCTGTCACCAACCACTCCATCGCCTGGCCGTGGTCCACGCCGGGCTTCACGATGCCCCGCAGCAGCCCGATGATGATCACGGCGTCGAAGCGAGCTGCCAGGGGCACATGGCTCTTCACCCGCTCGATGGCCGCCGCGCGCACGGCCGGATCGGGGTCGGTGAAGGAGAGCCCCTCCTCACCCCAGGCCTGTCCGGTCCCGATGGCCGGGACGGCCAGACGGTGTGCGCTCACGACTCGCTCCAGCTCATCGACGTGGACCAGCTTGGGATCCCGGATGGCGAGCTCAACTCCATCATACCCCCATCCCGAGATCTTGGCAACGTTGGACTCAAAATCGCCTTTAAAGGCCACCGCCTGAAATTGGGCGGCGTGTGTGGAGAGCACGATACTGAGTTTCATGGTCCCTCGGGGTTGTGAGATAGTGAAACGTAAAGAGCAAAACGTAAAGAGTAAAACGTAAAGAGTAAAACGTAAAGAGTAAAACGTAAAGAGTGAAACGTAAGGGCGGAACGTAAAGAGTAACGGGCAGTGGGAGGATCCCCACCACCCGTTACTCGACATCTCAAAGCTCTAGAGCTCCGATCCCTGGCCGATGCGCGGCAGGGCATACACGGGCTTCCAGCCGGGGCTCAGCGGCTCTCGCAGATAGGGCTCCATCTCCTCGGCCGTGCGCAGTGTGACTTCCTCCACGGGCGGCACGGTGCCCGGTGGGAACGCCTCCAGGATGTGGTCGTTCAGCAGCGTCAAATACCGCAGGATGGCGGCGACGGGACGCTTGGCCTTCTCCGCGGATCCGCGGGTCGCCTTGCCGACGACGCCCTCAGGCGTGGCCGCGATCTCGATGGCGAAGTGCCCCTCGCCCTCAGACCATCGGCTGGGGCGCCCGAATGGGTCCACCGACTTGTCGAAATGCCCATCCGGCAGATAGCCTTTGCTCTCGGTGTCCACCGCGTACCGCATGTCCACCATCTCCGGGTGCAGCAGCAGCCCGATGGAGGTCTCCGCCTCGTCCGCGTGGACGAAGTCAGTCTCCCACTTGCCCCCGCGCTCCTTCGTGCGGAAGAACTCCCGCACGGCCCGGTGCCAGTCGATGACCCGGAAGATGCCGGGGAGCTGATAGCGCTTCTGGAACTGCTGAACCGCCGACTCCAGCACCCACAGCTGCCCGTGGTTGTTGACGATGATCTGCTTGCGGAAGCCATCGTTCCACAGCCCCAGCATGACGTCGATCATCAGCTCACGCACCACGTTCTCCCGGACGACCACGGTGCCGGGCATGCCCAGATGGTGGTATGGATGTGCCCCGTACATCAGCGGCGGCAAAGCCAGGTTCACCGGCGCGCCCCGCTTGGCCGTGTAGCGGCGCACTCCCTCGCAGATCTGGCTGACGTAGAGCGTGTCGGAGGCGCTGACCAGATGCCGTCCGTGCAGCTCGGTGCAGCCGACGGGGATCAGCACGATGTCGTTCTTCTTCCGATTCTCCTCCACCTGCCAGCGGACCGTGGTCTGGATGTAGGAGCCGGGCTTGCCCCACTCCACCGGCGAGGGGATCCCATACTCGGCCAGGATCGCATCGATCTCCTCATCACTGGCTTCCCAGATCTCCTTCTTCATACGGCCGACAGGATTGTCCTCGAAGAACAAGTCGGGTTGGTCAGTGGCGAGCCATCCTTTCGGCAACGTTTTCTCAGACATCTCACAATCTCCCTTTCTGTTCTGTACAATATGGTTACCTTCCCTTGGGGAAAGCTCTGCTGATTGGACGATCTGTCCATGTCGGGATGCCCTCCCGCATCGATCCGGCCGGATGGGGGAGCAACTCCGCTCCTCCTCGCCGTCCGTGGCTACATGCGGGGCCATCCCATGCTGCTGAGTGCACGGATCTGGTCGTTACAGCTCTTTCGCTCACATCGAATCGTATATGTGCCACCCTCCTGCGCGATGAAATGGCCCCCCCGTGGCCTCAGTCGCTGGTTGCCCACTGTTGGATGACGGATACGGCCTCATTGGTGACGCGCGCCTTTGTGGGAATGGGCCTCCTGCCAAGCACGAGGACGACCACGGCCTCCGCGTATTGCTCGGAGGGGATGTTCGCCCATTCGCGGGTGGGTACCTCAGCGGGCATCTCCTCCGGCCGCCAGGGCGTGTCCGGCGGCAATCCCTGGGCGGCGAGGAAGGCCTGTCGAAGCTCCCGCTGCTCCTGGCATTGGAACTCGATATGATGCGCCCACTCATGGACCAGGGCGCTTTGAAGCATCGCCGGCGTGCCCGGCACTCGCACGGTGACCGTGGCGCTGGTCGGGTCATAGGCCGCCCGGCTGTGCAGGGTGCGCGACGCTCGCAGCCGCACATCGCCGAAGCAATCGTCCCTTGCCCGGAACGTGCCCAGGAACCGGTCCCACGTTTCCCTCGCCAGGGCTTCAAAGTCAGGCGCCACCGACGCGTCTATGATGAGCTGCGGGGGATGTCGGCGCGTCGCCTGCCCGGACCATGCGCAGCTCCACACCCCTCCGCTCAGGAGGACCGCCAGGGCGAGCGCGAGCAGGCCCTTCCCGCTCAGATGCTTGTCACGCATGGGATATTATGGGATACCGGCGCTTTGTCAAACTTCTCTCTCGGGTAGAGCACACAGCACCGTGCCTCTGCGGATCGATAGGCCCCCGGCGGAGCGTCCATGGTGTGCCCCACCAGGGCATCGTCGTTGACCATATGCTAGTTGGCCAACTCCAGCTCCTCTTCGAACCTCTCCAGATCCCGTTGGAGTTCTAACAGATCCTGTCCTCCTGCCATCAGGTTCATCAGCTCGTCCTTCTCCACCTCCTCCTTTCGGTAGTCGGCCAGCACGCGGCCGCGCCGCAGGACGATGAAGTGATCCCCCACCGGATAGGCGTGGTTGGGGTTATGGGTGATGAAGATCACGGCCAGGCCGCGCTTCTTCGCCCGCACGATGTAGTGGAGCACGATGCTGGCCTGTTTGACGCCGAGGGCGGCCGTCGGCTCGTCGAGGATGAGGACCTTCGCGCCGAAGTAGATCGCCCGGCTGATGGCGATGGACTGCCGCTCGCCGCCGGACATCGTGCCCACCGGCTGATCCGGATCGTTGAGCTGGATGCCCATGTCTGCCAATTGTTCCCGCACGATGCGTTTGGCGCGGTCTATATCGTAGCGGCGGAACGGCCCCCATCCCTTTTCCGGCTCGGATCCCAGGAAGAAGTTGCGCCAGACCGGCATCAAGGGGATCAGGGCCAGGTCCTGGTAGACGGTCGCGATCCCTCGCTCCAGGGCTTCCCGAGGGGAGTTGAAACACACGGGTTCGCCCTCGAAGAGGTACTCGCCCTCCGTCGGTTGATGGACCCCGCAGAGGATCTTGATCAGGGTCGACTTCCCGGCGCCGTTGTCCCCCAGAAGACAGGTGACCTCGCCCGGGTAGAACTTGGCCGATACGTCGCTCAGCGCGATGACGCTCCCGAACAGTTTCGTCACATTCCGGACTTCCAGTATAGGCTCTGCCATCGACTCACTCCCCCTCTGTGCGCGTCTTGGCGGCGGCAGCGCTGACCTCCTCAGCTTTCTTGCGCGTATAGTCGTTCACAATGACCGCGGCGAGCAACATGACGCCCAGGAACGAGTAGAACCAGTCGGTGTCCCAGCCGGCGTAGACGATGCCGACTCGAACCATCCCGAAGATAAGTGCTCCGATCGAGGCGCCGACGACCGAGCCGTACCCGCCGGTCAGCAGACAGCCTCCGATCACTGCCGAGATAATGTAGACGAATTCCTGCCCGATACCCTGGCTGGCCACCGCCGATCGCAACCGTACGTCGTTCATGATGCCGACCAGCCAGGCGGCCGCAGCCGTGCCCATAAAGAGGGCGATCTTGACACGCCGGACCGGCACACCGACGTTGCGGGCGGCTTCCTCGTCCCCGCCGACGGCGAAAATCCAGCTGCCATACTTGGTACGGAGCAAGATCCAGCTTGCCAGCGCCGTGATCGCGATCCACCAGATGATGGACGTCCTGAATGCCACGCCGAACAGGGTGATCTCCGTGCTGAAGATGGTGCGCGCCAGGTAGAAGCTCTCCGCCCGGTCGATGCCGGCGACGCGCACCTGATTGGTGATCAGGCGGGTGACGCCCACGTTGGCGCCGCGCAGGATAAAGAACGTCGCCAGCGTCACGATGAAGCTCGGAAGCCTCGTCGTCACGACCAGCCAGCCGTTGAGGTACCCAACGGCGAGGGCGAAGAGGAGCGCCACGAACATGGCCGGCCATATGTTCCAGCCGGCCTGGGTGGACAGGAGCCCCGCGATCAGCCCGGCGGTTCCGGTCATCACACCGGTGGACAGGTCAAACTCGCCGCCGATCATCAACAGGGCCACCGCGACCGACATGATGCCCAGCGTGGAGGCCGGGTCCAGGAAGCGTGCGATCCCGCTGATGGTGGGGAACTGGTCCGGGCGGATGGCGGCGAAGAACAGAAAGATCACTGCCGCCCCCAGGGATGCGCCGACCTCCGGGCGCCGGAACATGCCTCGGACCATCCCCACTTCGGCAACTCGCTCCTCGGGCTTGGTAGCCCTGATCGTCTTGGAAGCCATAGGCAACCTCCTCAGGATACCGCTCTTCGGAAGCGCATCCTTCTCGGTGGAAATACCGTGGGAGGCCTGGAAGGGCACGGCCCCCGTGAGGGCATACGGCCGTGCGCTCCCACTGCAGCCCGTTCCCCGCCCCGCCCAGCCCAGCCCGCACGAATCAAGTCGAAAAAGGACAGGTGCAAGGCTGACATAGCAGGGGCCGGGTCACCCGGCCCTTACCGGCGGAGGGGGGCTCCACGCCGCCCCTCAGGGCTTGCGATGGGCATCGTGGGCTGTTTCGGGTGATTTCCACCCCGTTGGATACACTACCTGCTCCTCTGCTACTTCCCCTATGTGCAAGCGTGCGGACGTGCGTCTGTGGCCGATCTCAATGGATAAGGTTCGGAAGGGCACCCCTCTGGGTGGCCCCGCATGGGAATAGAAGAGCCCTTGTGGTCGCCCTCGACCTGCTTGAGGGTGCTCGCCCCGGGCAGGGGCGATGCGTGAATCACTGGGGCTTGCAGATGGGCGATCCCCGCCTGGGCTCGACCTGAGTTCCCGGCCCGGGGCCAGGAGAGGGTGCGTGCCGTCTCGCGTGCGAACTCGCACGGGGCGGCGATGCGGGGTGGGGGAGCCCCCCACCCCGCATGTGATCCGCTTGGGTCTATCGCGTCCCTCTTTCGGCGAGCGCCTTGACCTCTGCTGCGTTGCTGGCATCCACGAAGCCAGGGCCGGTGAGCACCGGCAGGCCGCCGCCGACGGTGTTCAGGTTGGTGTTGTACAGGTAGAGGAAGACGACAGGCAGGTATCCCTGGAGGTACTGCTGCTGATCGATGGCGAAGGCGATCTCGCCCGCCTCGATGGCGTCCAGGACGGCCGGGCTGAGGTCGAAGGTCGCCATCTTGTGATCGCCACCCACGGCCTTGATGGCGTCGCGCGCGGCGATGGCGATGTCGGGGTTGAGGGTGAGGATGGCGTCGATGGTGTCATCCGAGGTGAGCTTGTCCTGGATGCTGGCCAGGGTGCCCGCGATGTCGCGGGTGCCGGTCGTGGCGACGTTGAAGCGCTCGACCTCGCCGTTGAAGGTGTCGGCCAGGCCGTCACAGCGCTGCTCCAGCCCGATGTTGGCCTCCTCGTGGATCACGCAGAGCACCTTCGTGACGCCCATCGCGTTGAACCGCTCGCCCGCGCCCTGCCCGGCCACGAACTCCGTCTGGCCGACATGGGTGAGGGCGCCCAGCTCCTTGTACACGTCCACGCCGGAGTTGATGGTGATCACCGGGATGCCGGCGTCCACAGCCTTCTTGACCGCGTCCTTGAGCGCGTCCGGGTTGGCCAGGGAGACGATGATCCCGTCCACGCCCTCGCTGACGTAGGTCTCCACCAGCTGCGCCTGCTCTGTGGGATCGGAGCTGCCGCCCGACTTCAGCTCGATGCCGTAGGTCTCGGCCGCGTCGTAGGCACCTCGCTCCACCACGCCCCAGAAGCTATCCTCGGCGGGGTTGGCGTGGACGGACAGACCGAAGACCAGGCCTGCCTGGGTGACCTGTGGTGCCTCCTCGGCCGGCTGAGTTGCCGCCTCCTCGGCGGGTTGGGGGGCGGCTGGCGGCGCGCCCGCGCAACCGGCGAGCGTCAGCAATACGGCGGATACCAGCAACAGGGAGACGATCTTCAAGCGAGACATGAGATACCTCCTCCTTAGCTTAGCTTAGGTTTGGCGGATATCTGAGTCGGACCACCTGTAGGAGCACGAACACACGGTGTCTCTTCCTCATCACCTCCTTTCCTCGGTTGTGGGGGAGACGGGCACACTGGTGAATGGGTATGCGATCCCTGGTCCACCAGTTCCCAGTCCACAGGTGGAACCTTCTGAGAGTTTCCTATCGTCGCGCCTGACGGCTTCGACGATAGCGTTTGCAGCCTCGGCCAGTTTATTGCGGGTGATGATGGGGCTCAATCTGAGCCATCAGGGGTTATGAAGACGGAGAGATCTCGTCGAGTTTGACCGGGCGGTTTTCTTCATAAGATTTGCGGGCCGCATATCCCATCACCACCGGGATACGCCCGTCGATTCCCGTCACGGGAGGCGCTGTGTCCTTCTGGATGCAATCCACGAACGCCTGCATCTCCTCCACATACGCCTCGCTGTATCGCTCCACGAAGAAGTACAATGGCTTGGCCGCGTGGACGCCCGCGGCGTCGCTGAGGACCGCGTTGTCGGGCGTCTTGTTGCTCACCAGCGCCATCCCCTCCGATCCGAACACCTCCACGCGCTGGTCGTACCCGTATACGGCCTTGCGGCTGTTGTCGATGACCCCCAGCGCGCCGTTGGCGAAGCGCAGCGTGATGACGGCCGTGTCGATGTCACCCGCCTCGCCGATGGCGGGATCCACCAGGACGTTCCCGGCGGCGTATACCTCTTCCACCTCGCTGCCCATCAGGTAGCGCGCCATATCAAAGTCATGGATGGTCATGTCCAGGAAGATCCCGCCGGAGACCTTCACGTATTCGATGGGCGGCGGCTCCGGATCCCGGCTGGTGATGCGCAGGATATGGGGAGCGCCGATGCGTCCCGAGGCGACCAGCTCGCGCACGCGGCGGAAGCTGGGATCGAAGCGCCGGTTGAACCCCACCTGCAGCTTCACGCCCGCCTTCTCCACCGCCTCCAGGGCGCGATCGATCTTGGCCAGGTCCAGCGCGATGGGTTTTTCACAGAAGATGTGCTTCCCGGCCGCCGCGGCCTCCTCGATAATCTGGGCATGGGTGTCCGTGCTGGAGCAGATGACGACGGCGTCGATCCGCTCATCCTCCAGGATCATCCGATAGTCCTGAAAGGCGGCGGGGACCCGGAAGTCGGCTGCCAGCCTTTCCGCTGCCTCCGGGAAGACGTCGGCAACGGCTAACACGTTCGCGTCGGGGATGCGAAAGGCCAGATGCTCGGCGTGCACCCTGCCGATCCTGCCTGCCCCGATGATTCCAATGTTGACCTCTCGCCCCATGTCGTCCTCCTGATCGCCTGTCTCCATCTCAGAGCGTGTCTGAAAATTTACCGGCAAGATGTTCTGAGGGGTCTCCCTCAACGACCAGCTCCACAGGGGGAGGTGTGGAGGGAAGGACCCCTCCACGGAAATCCCGCTTTTCCGGCCTGTACCTGCCTCTCTCGGCCCTCTTTCCGCAGGACTCAGGCTGAGGCCAGGCAGGTCGAGGGCAAAAGAAGGGCTT
>JAADGJ010000006.1:0-7042 GCA_013152435.1 Chloroflexota bacterium
TGCCGACGGATACGCCCAGTCCGACGCCGAGTGCGACACCCACGCCGGAGGCGACGTATCCGCCGTCACCGATCTCCACGCCGACGTTCACGCCCACGCCGGTGACCACGCCCACGGATACACCCACGGCGACGCCGACAGACACGCCGACGGTCGTGCCGACGGATACGCCCAGCCCGACGCCGAGCCCGACGCCGAGTATGACGCCCACGTCGGAGGCGACGTATCCGCCGTCGCCGATCTCCACACCGACGTTCACACCTACGCCTACGGACACGCCGACAGATACACCCACGGCGACGCCGACGGTCGCGCCGACGGATACGCCCAGTCCGACGCCGAGCCCGACACCGAGTGCGACACCCACGCCGGAGGCGACGTATCCACCGTCGCCGATCTCCACGCCGACGTTCACGCCCACTCCGGCGGCCAACACGCCGGAGGCGGAGCTTCCGGTCCCCGCCGGGACTCCAGTGATCGCGAAGGTGGAGATCGTGTGGCCGCATGGTGGGCTGCCGGCGGAACGGGCCATGCTGGCCAACATCACGGCGTATATCTTCCTGGATGATGCCCTGAGCCCGCCGCCGTGCGACTGGGACCCAACGGTGCGCCTGTGGATGGCCGTCAACGACCTCCCGGCCCGGCCCGTTCAGGTGGGAAAACGGCGTCTGCTCACAGAGCGGGGACGGAGCTTTCCCGTGTGGGATTTTAACGACGTGAACGTGGGCGCGGCCCGGATCCCGCGTAACCGGTTGCACTTCTTCGTGACCGTGGACGGGGCGCCGACGCGCCGCAACATCTGGGTGCACGCGATAGATGGTCGCACGGTCTCCCCTCAGCCGGTGCGGCCGCAGGGGGTGGTGAGCGCCCCTCCGGCCGCCCTGGACGCGCGGATTCAGGCGGTGTCGCTACGCGGTGATGCCTCCATCGAGCGGACGGAGCGGTTGGACATCACGGCGCTGCTGACCGAACGGGATTCCTTGCGGGCCATCCCGCCTGGTTTGAACTGGCATCCGACGGTGCGATTGCACTGGTCGGTGAACGCTGAGAGTGAGCCGGATTTCCGCCACACGATCGTGGGAACGCCGCGAGAGGTCGCGGAGGATGGGCTGACCTACCTGGTATGGGATTTCCGGGACGTGTACGTCGGCCTGGCCCGCAATCCGGCGAATCGATATGCCTTCTGGATCACGGTGGATGGGGTGCCGACCGCCTCTGGCGTCTGGGTTTACGGGACGGATGTTCGCACCCGGTATCCTCGCGTGGATCTCCCCTCGCGTAGCTGCCTGAGTTAAGCAAGGGCAAACGGCCGTTATCTCCCCGAGGGCGTGCCCCTTAAGGCTTCCCTCGAGTTCCCACCATCGTCCAGCCCTGCGAAACCCGCCTTCGACGGCTCTCTTCCCCCATGTCTCTCCCAAGCCCAAGAGAAGAGGGGGCAATCACCCATTCTCAGAGCGTGCCGGAAAATTTACCGACAAGATGTCTGTGGGGTCTCCCTCAACGACCAGCTCCGCGGGGGGAGGTGTGGAGGGGGCCTCCCCTCCACGGAAATCCCACGTTTCCGGCCTGCACCTGCCTTTCTCGGCCCTTCCCGAAGGACTCACGCCGAGGCCAGGCAGGTCGAAAGCGGGAGAAGGGCTTTTTCCGGAGGGGTGGAGCCCCTCTGGGCCTCCCCACAGCAGAAGCAGCGGCGGCTTGTTCTTGCCTCGAGTGGAAGCCGCCGTGTTATAATGCGCATCATCCAGAACGATCGGGTGGTGCGCGTGGTGTATGCGGTTGAGACCTGGGAGCTGACCAAGCGATTCTCTTTGTCGCGGGCGTTGGGCGCGTTGGCCCGACATCCGTTCGCCCGCCGCGAGGTCCTGGCTGTAGACCGCGTCACGTTGCAGGTGCGAGAGGGGGAGTTGTTCGGCCTCCTGGGTCCCAATGGCGCGGGGAAGACCACGCTGATCAAGCTGCTCTGCACGTTGATCATCCCCTCTTCCGGTGGCGCCCGCATCTTCGGATATGATCTGCGCGATGGTGATCGGGTGCGCCGGACGGTTGGCCTGTCCTCCGGCGACGAGCGTAGCTTCTTCTGGCGGCTGAGCGGGCGGGAGAATCTCCTCTTCTTCGCCGCGCTCTACGGGTTTCCCCCGGCGCAAGCGCGGCATCGCGTGGAGGAGGTCTTGCGGCAGCTGGAGATCGCCCCCTGGGCCGATCAGAGCTTTCGCACCTATTCCAGCGGGCAGCGACAGCGTCTGGGCATCGCCCGAGCTTTGCTTCACCGCCCGAAACTCCTCTTCCTGGATGAGCCCACCCGCTCTCTGGATCCGGCTGCCACCCGTCGCCTGCACGAGCTGATCCTGGACGATCTGCGGCGGAAGGAGGGGATGACCATCGTCCTCACCACGCACCGCCTGGACGAGGCCGAGCAGCTATGCGACCGCGTGGCCATCATGCACCGAGGTCGGATACGGGCCTGCGGCGCGATCGATGAGCTTCGCGCCGCGCTCTCTCCCAGCCTGCGTTACCGGTTGCTGGTCTCCCGCCTGCCGGAGGAGCGGACGAGGGAATGGCCGAGGGCATGGGGGGATCTGCGCGTGCGTCCCGCTCAGGGCGGCCGCAGCGAGGTGATCCTGGACGCCCCGAGCGGGGATGAGGCGCTGGCCCGGCTGATCGAGTGGGTCACCGGGGAGGGGGCGCACGTTTACACGGTGCACGAGGAACGTCCCTCGCTAGAGGAGGTCTTCCGGCGGTTCACCCAGGAAGGGGAGAGCGATGTATAAGGTGTGGGCCTTCCTGCGGCGGGATTGGGCTGTAGAGACCTCCTATCGGGTCTCCTTCCTCTTGCAGTTCTTCACCGTCTTCTTCAATGTCTTCCTGTTCTACTACCTCAGCCGGCTGGTGGATGGGGCGGGGATCCTGGCGTTGGATGCCTACGGCGGGGATTATTACGCCTTCGTTTTGGTGGGGATCGCCTTCTCCGACTATTTCGGCATCGGGCTCTCCAGCTTCGCCCGAAACGTGCGCTTGGCGCAGACGACCGGGACGCTGGAGGCCATGCTGTTGACGCCCACCCGGCTGTCCACCATCATCCTCTCCTCTTGCCTGTGGGACTATTCCCTGGCCACCTTGCGGGCGTTCGTGTACCTGGCGTCGGGCGCTCTGTTCTTCGGCGTCGGCTTTGGCCAGGGGAACTATGTCGCCGCCTTCGCCATTCTGCTCCTGAGCGTGGTCGCCTTCAGCAGCCTGGGCATCATCGCCGCCAGCTTCGTCATCGTGCTCAAGCGGGGGGATCCGATCAGCTGGCTGGTCAACGCGGCGGCATCCCTGTTGGGAGGGGTGTACTACCCGATCGAGGTGCTCCCGGGCTGGCTGCAAGGGCTCTCAGCTCTGATCCCGGTGACCTACGCCCTGCGTTCCATGCGCCGGGCCCTGCTGGTGGGCGCGGAGACACGAGCGCTTCTGCCGGATATGGCGATCCTGCTCGGCTTCTGCGTGATCCTGACGCCGCTCAGTTTGCTGGCCTTCCGCTTCGCCGTGTCCCGCGCTCGTCGGGATGGCAGCCTGGCGCAGTATTGAGGGGGCTCACGGCTCGATGGGGTGTTGCAGGCGTAGCGCCGGATCGCCCAGCAGGTTGAAGGTGGCGATCACGTCTCTCTGGCCGTCCCGCTCCAGGGGCACCTCCCGCTTGGCCCTCACCATCGCCTCGCCGATCGTCCGCACCTCGGGGTCGACGAATGCCCGGTAGAACGCCTCGGCCAGGGCCTCCTGGTCGGTGGACAGCGATTCGCTGGTGGGGACCAGCGCCGTGGCGACGCCGCCGTCCGGCGAGCGCAGCAGCGTTTCCGCCAGCGAGACCATCTGTGGATGGTGAAAGTATCCCGTCAGGCATGTCATGTTCACCAGCACGGGTGGCCGGTCCTTGTTGCGGAGTTTGGCGACGTCGTCGGTGGACAAGACCTTCTCCTTGGCCCAGACCGTGATGCTGCCGTGTCCGATGTAGTTGATCAATCCCACCCCTCGGTTCATAGCCTCCAGGAGGCGGGCGTGGGGATCGTCCACCTGACCCAGATACACTCGCTCCACCTCGAAGACGGCAGCCAGGTATTCCTTGATCAACGCGTCCGAGAAGCTGAAGAAATAGGGCTCCTTATCGTCCGCTACCATGAGGGCCCGGCGCGGCCACTCCTCTCCGCCTGCCTGCTCGAACCGGAGGACCTTTTGCACCATGGCCTGCACCTGTTGCGGGGTCTGGGCCGGAAGGCGTCCGAGCGCGATGTCCGGGCGTCCGTCCTCGTCGACGTCCGCCAGCCAGTTGTCGCTGGCCGTCTGTCCCACGTAGTAGGTTTGCACCAGCGCGGTGGGGATCAGGTCGCGCTCCGGTCCCTGTAGATAGCCGTAGGGGTCATAACTGGCATCCCCCACCAGGAGCACGAAGCGCGGCCGCGGCTCTGGCCACGAGCGAAGGGCGTCGGCCAGGAAGGATCGGATCGCTGCCGGATCCTTGATCCCGAAGGTATAGGCGTCATAGAGGGCATCCGGGGACACCGCGAAGACCCGAAGCCCCTGCTCTGAGCGATAGTCCAGTAGAGGTTGGACGGCCTCCTCCAGGTCCGGATGCACGATGGCGATGTAGTCGGCGCCGTCCTCGGGTCGAGGAAGGTGGGCCAGAGGGCGCGCGCTCACGTCCCATGGGCTCAGGAGCCCTTCTCCGGCGGCGATCCAGTAGCGCCGCAACCCTTCGGCGTCGGGCCGTGCGAAGCGAACGATCCATTCGTCTCCCTCGCGGTCCGTGACGAAGCCGCTCAGCGGGAGGGGATGGTCCGGGTCGGTGATGTCCCAGAGGGCCACATCCCCGTCCGGTAGCCCCCTTACCTGGTAAGCGCCCGGCTCGGCCCAGAAGTCCAGTCGCCCCTCGCTCGCGAGGAGGGGCCTGGGGTATACGACCTCGACCCAATCCAGGTAGCTGACCTCGATGGGGGCCCCTGTGTCTCCTGGAGCCAGGATCGTCATCCGGTTCTCCCCGGGGCGCAGCGCGCCGGAGGGCAGCGTCCCGCTGATGATCTGCTGCCCCTGCCCGTCCCAGGTGACGTCGGCTGCCGGGACGTCGTTGATCGCGACGATCACGTGGTGATCGGGATCCTCCGGGGTGCTGGTGTGCGACCACAGGCTCACCCGGACCGTGGCCTCCCCCGGGGCCGGCTCGTCGAGGGAGAACGTGATGGTCACCCCGCGGCGGCCGTATAGGGGCTGCCAGAGCCAGTGGTCCTGGTCCTCCGGGAGCGTGGACAGGTACAGCTTCTGCTCCTCAAATCGCTGGCGGGCCCAGGCCGTGTCCCGGGCTTCTCCCTCCGGGCTCGCCCCCATGGCGACCAGCGGTGAGGGCGACTCCGCCTCGCCGCGCTCCAGCCAGTAGACGTTTTCCGGGCTGTAGATGCTGTCGCTGGGCCTCCCGTAGAAGACGAGCCTTCGATCTTCTCCCTGTCCGATCCATTGGAAGGGGATGGGTTGCCCACGATGGGTAAGGCGAAGCTCTCCCGCCCGTTCGGGATCGATGCCCAGGGAGCGCAGTTCATCCCCGTCGATGCCGTACAATCCCCCTTCCCGGATCACGATCCGAAGCCTCTCCCCGGGGGAGGAGCCCTCCGGAGTGGTGCGCGGCCTCGGTTCCTCCGATGTGGAAGCCGATTCCTGTGGGGGGATGGGCTCTTCTTGCCCTGGGCGCTTTGAGGCGAACAGGAGGACTGCGATCAGGGCGATCACGGCCAGGGCCAGGATCGGGATCAGAATGCGCAGAGAGGAGTGACGGGATGGGCTGTTTTGCATCGCTTTCACCTTGTGACTGGGCTATCCGAGCTGTCGCCAGAGTCGCACCGCGATGAACGCCAGGATGAAAGCGCCCAAAAAGGATGTCCCCGCCAGGTAGAGCGCCACGTCGGTGGCCTCCGGAGAGAGAGAGGGAGGACGCGGCGTGGCTGTTGGCGGCGGGAGCAGCGTGGGCGTGGGCGCCGTCGTGGGGCTCTTCGCCGGCTCTGGGGTTGGTGGTGGTGTCACGGAGGGGGCGGGGGGCGTCTCCGTGGGGGATGCCGGCGTGACCGTGGCCGGGGAGGGCGCGGGCGTTGGCGTCCATGCGGGTGTCGGCGTGGCGGTAGGCGTGGGAGTCCAGGTGGGCGTGTGCGTCGGCATCCGGGTGGGCGTCGGCGTATGCGTGGGCGTGGGTGTGCGCGTCGGCGTCCGTGTAGGCGTGTGAGTGGGGAGCGGTGTTTCATGAGGCGCCGGCGTCGGTGTGCGGGTTGGCGTGTGGGTGGGCGTGCGCGTCGGGGTACGTGTCGGCGTGCGTGTGGGAGTAGGCGTTGGCGTGTGCGTGGGTGTGGGCGTGCGCGTCGGCGTCCAGGTGGGCGTTGGCGTGTCCGTCGGCAGAGGCGTTGGCGTGGCGGTGGGGGTTGACGTTGCGGTCGGGGTGGGTGTGGCCGTGGGGGGCGGCTGATAGGTGATCCCCACCCGCTCGTTGGAAAGGCCCAGGTAGAAGTAGGTGCTGGTCCCCCGGGTGTCCAGCTCCTCCAGCGTGTAGTAATACGTGGTCCCGGGGGTCACGTTCGTGTCCAGATATTGGTAGACGGCGCCCCCGATGCCGCCCATGGACGGGAGGAACTCCAGGTATTCGCCAGGCTCCTGGGCCGGGTCCGTCGTCCGGTACAGGTTGAACCCCGCGCTGTCGGTCTCGGAGCCCGTCTCCCAGACGAGTTTGATCCCCTCGGGGAGGATCTCCGCGTCGAAGCGGACCATGGTGACGGCCGCGCTCGTTGGGCGGGACGCGATCCAGGGCATGGTCAGCATCACGCAGAGGATGATAAGGATGAAGCGCCATGCGCGGGGCATCTTCTCTCCTGCCAACAGGGTTCAACTCCGCGCGATACTAGCATGTAGACTTGGGCGCGTCAAGGGGCCTTTGTACGCATAGTAGGGCCTTTTCAAAGTCCAACGTCCATATTGGCATACATGGCGCCTGCAGGGACGAGGCAAGGTGTCGTGTCTGTATACGCGTCTTCTCGGTTTC
>JAADGJ010000006.1:7121-16708 GCA_013152435.1 Chloroflexota bacterium
CGGTCGATGATCAGGGGAATGTCTTGCGTCGGGCGACACGTGGGGTGTTCCTACCACCCCGATTTCCATCACTGACTTTGAAAAAGCCCTGGTACGCATAGCGGCCATCGGATGAACCCCATACGGAGCTGGCGAGGGGTTAAGGCAGGGGCGACCGACCGGTCGCCCCTGCCGGGGTGTTCCCTTTGGGTCTCCCGGGGGCGCAGGTATGTACTCCCCCGCGAGGCAGATCCGCCCGCCAGGGTCACTGCGCGGCGAGGACTGCCTCGATCACCTGCTTGAACTGCTCGTAAGGGAGCGCCCCGGGGATCAGCTGCCCTTGCTGGCCCTTGAGCACGATGAAGCTGGGGGTGCCGCGAAGCTGGATGCTCCGGCCCGCTCTGAAGTCGCTCGCGATCTTGTTCTGGATCTCGGGGTCATCCAGGCAGGCTTTGTAGGCATCCATGTCCAGGCCGATCTCCTGGGCCAGGCGGTCGAAGATCTCCTGCGCGTTCGCCTGATTGGCCCATTCTTCCTGGGTTGCGTAGAGCCGATCATGCATCTCCCAGAACTTGCCCTGTCGCCCCGCACACTCGGCGGCGATGGCGGCAGGCTCCGCCTGTGGGTGGATCGATGCCAGGGGGAAGTGCTTGTAGATCATCCGGACCAACCCGGTGTCCACATACTCTTCCTCCAGCTTGGGAGCCGTCTCCGAGACGTGTCGGGCGCAGTATGGGCATTGGAAGTCGGCAAACTCGATGATGACGACCTCGGCGGAGGGATCACCCTTGAAGGCGTCGCCGGCCTTGGTGTATCCCGGCTTCTCCGGGTCGGGCGACATCCCCTCGGCCGTGGCCCAGTATGGGATATCGGGCTCCGGGGTAGGCGGCGTGCGCCCGGCGACCAGCGCGTCGATGGTCGTCTGGAAGGCCTCGAAGGGTTGGGCCCCCTCGAGGGGATACCCGTTCAGGAAGAAGGTGGGGGTTCCCCGCACGCCGGCGGCCAGCCCGGCCTGGAGGTCGGCATCGATGGCCTCACGAGTGCGCCCGCTGTCCAGGCACTCGTTGAAGGATTCCTCGTTCAGCCCCAGCTCGCTCGCGTAGGACTTGAACCGATCCTCGGCGTCCTCCTGTCCCGCCCATTCCTCCGTCCGCTCGAACAGCAGATCATGCATGTTCCAGAACTGTTCGGCGCCCTGTTCCCCCGCGCAGCGGGCTGCCTCCGCTGCCTTTCCGGCCTGCGGGTGGATCTGCTCCAGAGGGAAGTCCCGGAAGACGAGCACGACCTTCCCGGTCTTCAGGTAGGCCTCTTCGATCTGGGGGGCCGTCTCGCGTTGATGCCGTCCGCAATATGGGCACTGGAATTCGCTATATTCGATCATGACCACGCTCGCGTCCGGGTTACCGCGATACGCGTGGCCGTCTTCCGTGAAGCCGACCGGCACTCCGTCCACCTCGCCGGTTGGCGGCAGCAGCTTGGGCATCTCCTGCTTCGGTTCTTCAGGTGTCGGGGCTGCTGCCGTCGGTGTGGGCTCCGCGGTGGGCGTGGCTGTGGGCTCCGGCGTAGCCGTGGCTCCCGACAGGGCGATCGGCCCGGCGCATCCGGCCAGCCAGGCCAGGGCCATCATCACGGAGATCAGGAAAGCCAAACGAACGAAAGAGAGGTGATTCTTCAAGGGAAAGCCTCCTTACAGGATTGTGATAGGGGATCGGTGTCGTGTCGCGATGGGGAGCTTATATCCGGCGCGTGTGCCATCTTCGCGCCGGGCGTGCGCGATGTCAGTAGAGAAACTCACGAATATCGTAGCGGGAGATCTGTGGGGGGCTGGATGGATCCTGCCAGCGGAAGCCGGCGCGCATTCGTCGCTCCTGCTCTCGCATACGTTCTTCGCTTAATGGGCGGATGCCGGCCTCGCGCGCGAGCGCGATGTAGGCGCTGCCCGGTAACTCGACGAAATCGGAGAAATAGATGAGATCACCTCCTCGAAGGGGCATGGCGTTGATGGCCCGGATGGTGCCCTGGACGTGGGCATCGAAGTAGGCCTCCCCGCCGGCCCCCAGCAGGATGATGACGCTGACCGCGATGCCCGCCTCCTTCAGGCGACGCACCGCCTGGACGACGTCGTTCGCGTCGCCGGGCTTGTTCAGGAAGCGGAGCAGTGCGTCGTCGCCTGATTCCATGCCGATGTACACCCGGCGGAGCCCACGTTCCTTCAGGGATGCCCATTGCTCTACGGTCTTGCGGTGCACGTTGAAGGCATCCATGAAGGAGTAGATGCCCGTGAATCCGTTCGGATGGGCCGCTCGCCAACGGGCGCGCTCCCCTGCATCCAGGCCCCCTGGCATAATGGAAAGGGTCTGGTTCATGATATCGAACAGGGATCGCAGCCGGGGGAACGGGATCACCAGCGCGTTGGCGTCGCCCAGGAAGATGGTGTGCCGAAGGGTGATGGCCGACCCGAAGAAGTCCAACACCGCCCGGATATGGGTAGCGAACTCCTCCGGGCTTTTGATGCGGAAGGGTCGATCTTGGTAAAAGGTGCAGAACGTACAGGCGTTGTGCCAGCACCCCTCCGTCGCCTGGAGCACAAGGGCCAGGTATTGATCGGGTGGCAGGATGCCGATGGGCTTGTAGATGCTCAGGAAGCGTTCCCGGTCGGCCTCCAATGCCTCCCAGTCCCGGGACAGGACGCTGTCTAGCGCCTGGAGGGCCTGTGCCCGCTCCGACTCCGAAGGAGCGGCCCCATTCAGGGTGCGGGCGTCGCCGGCCTCGATCTCCGCCCGCAGGGATCGGGCTATCCGATGGGCTCGTTCCAACAGCGCCCGGGCCTCGGTGGATGATAGCCAGCGGCGTTGGCGGACCCGTCGGCCCTCCCTGCGCTCCGACCACTTGGCCAACCAGCGGTTCTCCAGGCTGCGTCGGTAGGAGATCCCCTTCTGAAATGCCCCGAAGGGACGGCCGCTGATATCGAACGAGAAGCTGTCCGCCTCACCCAGGAGGAGGTTGATGGCCTGATGACGCACGTACAGGGTGATGGCGCGCCCCTCCTCCGAGAGGGTGGCCCGCAGCGCCGCCAGGATCATCTCACCAGCCCCGTTGCTGGAGGTATGTCTCGGTCAGCACCAGGATGGCGCCCAGGATCACCATCAGCACCGGGTCGCGCAGCCGCTCCGCCTGGAGGCCCAGCGCGCTCGTGACGAACAGGCCGGCCCACACGCTCTGACGCAACGTGACGGCCCGAGAGGGACGTCCGCCCGTCAGCACGGGAAATGCCCGGTGCAGCAGGTGAACGATGGGGACCACCATCCCGGTGACGGCCAGGAAGAAGAGCGGATAGAAGACGGCCAACGTGAAGCTGCTGGGTGGGTATGTGAGCACGAGATAGCCCACTCCGACCCAGCTGACCAGCCCGAACACCAGAGATAGGGCCGCCAGCCAGCCGCTCATGTGCTGCTCGCTGTGCGAGTCCGCGCTCCGTTGGCTGTTGTGTGATCTCCTCTTCCCGTCGGCTGTCATAAGGGCTTGACCCTTTTGGGTATGGGGGGCCTCCGATCGAGGCGGGACGATGATCGTCGGGTGGATTATACCGTAAATCGCCCGTTCTCACTAGTGGATAGCACTCCCCTGAGCCGCGGTCGTGGGGCACAGCTTCCTGTTCGGACTTGAAGAGGTCCTGTGCCCTCCGGGCCCTCTGCTTGACTTTCCCTTTGCCATCCGGTATCGTTGCCCGGGCAGGGACGAGATGCCGTGTGAGGGCGAGCGGATCGCCCCCGGCTCTGCGCTTTTGGCAGGCGGTTTTTTCTCTTATCCGCTATTGGCTCGTTTCCATGTGGAGGTTCGTGATGCCTGATCGTCCCAATGTGGTGTTGATCATGACGGATCAGTGGCGCGGTGATTGCCTGAGCATCGCCGGCCATCCGGTGGTGCACACGCCCTACCTCGATCAGCTGGCCCTGGAGGGCGCCCGCTTCGATCGCGCCTACTCGGCGA
Source organism: Chloroflexota bacterium (assembly GCA_013152435.1). Lineage (NCBI taxonomy): Bacteria > Bacillati > Chloroflexota > Chloroflexota bacterium. Next base: position 11,091 of record JAADGJ010000006.1, read on the forward strand.
CGCCTACGTGCATTCCCGCCAGGGCGTCGCTGCTCACGGGGCTCTCCCCGCGCACCCACGGCCGCGTGGGGTATCGGGACGGTGTGCCCTGGGACTATCCCGTGACCATTGCGAGCGAGTTCACCCGCCATGGCTACCAGACCCAGGCCATCGGCAAGATGCACGTGTACCCGGAGCGCTCGCAGATGGGCTTCCAGAACGTGATCCTGCACGACGGCTACCTGCACTTCGCCCGACGGCGCGATCGTGATCTGGGCCTCATCGACGACTATATCCCCTGGCTGCGCCAGCAGGTTGGCTATGAGGCGGACTACTTCGACCACGGGGTGAACTGCAACTCGGTGGTCACCCGGCCCTGGGACAAGCCCGAGCATCTGCATCCGACGAATTACATTGTCACGCAGGCCATCGACTTCCTGCGGCGGCGCGATCCTCGCAAGCCCTTCTTCCTGTTCCTCTCGTTCCATCGTCCGCACCCGCCGTATGATCCACCCGCTTGGGCTCTGGAGATGTACCTGGATCGTCCCATGCCGGAGGTGCCCGTGGGCGATTGGGCGAAGATCCTCGCCCCATATGCCGATCCCTATCGGCCGGATACCTTCGTCGGCGAGATCGATCCCCGGGTCCTTCAGCGGGCGCGCGCCGGCTACTACGGCCACATGACGCATATCGATCATCAGGTGAATCGCTTCATGGAGGTGCTGGCGGAGTACGGCCTTGCCGACAACACCTACGTTTGCTTCGTCTCCGATCACGGGGAGATGATGGGCGATCACCATCTGTTCCGCAAGGGGTTCCCGTACGAAGGATCGGCTCGTGTGCCGCTGATCCTCAAAGGCCCCGCCGATAGCGGTATCCAGCGCGGTGCCGCGTACGACCAGGTCGTCGAGCTGCGGGATATCATGCCCACGCTGCTGGACTGCGCCGGCCTGCCCATCCCGGAGACGGTCGAGGGGCGCAGCTTCCTGCCTATCGCCCGGGGGGAGGCCGTGGAGTGGCGTGATTACCTGCATGGGGAGCATACGCTGATGAACCAGTCCATTCAGTGGCTCACCGACGGGCATGAGAAGTACGTCTGGTTCAGCGGCACGGGGCATGAGCAGCTGTTCGATCTGGAGGAGGATCCCCAGGAGCTGCACGACCTGGCCGCGGATCCCGGGTATGCGGAACGGGTGGCCCATTGGCGACGATTGCTGATCCGGGAGTTGTCCGGACGGGAGGAGGGGTTCACCGACGGGGAGGCGTTGATCCCCGGCCGTCCCGTCCATCCCTGTCTCTCCCATCTGCGCCGTCAGGCTGGCCTGGAGTGATCGGGGGACGGCAGGAACGAACGGCTGCTTCGAGTGCGATGTGTCGTTCCTGGAGGGGATGGGATGTCGACGTGCTCCGGGGGCGATAGATCCTCTTATATCATGGGGAGGTTGACGGATGGAAGCGCTCTATCGACTCAACTTGGGGTTGGGATCGCTGCCCCTGCTATCCGATGCCGAGACGCGATCCATCTCCGCCGAAAATCCGACGGGTGAGAAGGGGGGCGGGGCGAAGGCGGCGCCGGAGGATGTCCCGCTGCCGGAGGGATGGCCCGCGCATCCCAGCTCCATGCTTGGGCGGGGATGGAAGGTCTACCCCTGCATCACCCTGGAGCCGGAGGCGGTGACGACGCTGGCCGACGTGGAGGGCCCCGGTGTGATCCAGCACATCTGGATCACGGTCCGCGTAGAGGCCTATCGCGATACGGTGCTCCGCTTCTACTGGGACGATGAGGAGGCGCCCTCCGTGGAAGTGCCCCTGGGGGATTTCTTCTGTAACGGGCATGGGCTGCGGTACAACGTCAACAGCCTGCCGGTGGCCGTCAACCCTTCGGGTGGGTTCAACTGCTACTGGCCGATGCCCTTCCGACGGCGGGCCCGGGTGACCATCGAGAACCAGCGGCCGGAGCCCATCGAGGGATTCTTCTACCAGATCACCTACGCGCTGACGGAGGTTCCCGACGAGGCTGCCTATTTCCACGCCCAATGGCGGCGATCCATGACCTCTCGCGAGTACCCGGAGCACGTCATCCTGGACGGCGTGCGGGGACAGGGGCACTATGTGGGCACGTTCCTGGCCTGGACACAGCTCTCCAATGGCTGGTGGGGCGAAGGTGAGATCAAGTTCTACATGGACGGCGATACGGAGTATCCCACGATCTGTGGGACGGGCACGGAGGACTACTTCGGCGGCGCGTGGGGGTTCGGCGGGGAGACCTATTCCACGCCGTTCCTGGGATATCCGCTCTATCGCAAGGAGCCGGGCGAGGTGCCCCGACATGGCCTCTATCGCTGGCACATCTTCGACCCGATCCGGTTCAAGCGGGATCTCCGGGTGACCATCCAGGCGTTGGGGTGGTGGCCGAACCGGATGTTCGAGCCGTTGACCGACGATATCGCCTCCACGGCGTATTGGTATCAGCGGGAACCGCACGCCGCGTTCCCCGAGCTGCCCCCGGTGCATCAGCGCTGGTCGCGATAGCCGGGGATTGTCCTGGCGATGGGATGTGTTGCGAGAGGGGATCGGCACGATGGATGGCCTGTCCCCTCTCGCTTCGCGTAGTTTTAAGGGGCTTAGATCTCCACCTGTTTCCAGTGTCCCTGCCAGAACCTTCCCGCCATCAGCAGGGCCTGCACGCCCATGCTGATGACCAACCCCCACCACACGCCGTCCACGCCCCATCCCCATCTCTGGGAGAGCAGCCAGACGGCCGGGATCTGGACCAGCCAGAGGACGATGATGTTGATCACCATGGGGGACAGGGTGTCGCCCGCTCCCGTCAGCCCTCCGTCCATGACCGTCCCCAGCACCAGGAAGAATTGGGAGAGGGCCAGGATGCGCACGGCATGGACGCCGATGGCGATGGTGTCCGGGTCGTGCGTGAAGAGGCTCAGCACGGGCCTGGCGAACAGCACCAGAGATCCGAGGATCGTGGCGGCGATGAGCCCCGCCGTCAGGGCGATGATGTTCACCGCCCGGGCCGCGCGTTCGGGCTTCCCCGCGCCCAGGTTCTGCCCCACCATGGCCGGGGCGGCGCGCCCCATCCCGGTGCTGGGGATCAGGATCAGCATGCTCACCCGGTTGAGCAGGTTGAAGGCGGCCAGGGTGGCGGCGCCATAGGTGGCCACGAATCGCATTAGGATCGTGTTGGCCAGGTTCGGCATGCCGCGCTGGATCACGGCCGGGAGGGCGATGCGCAGGATCCGCTTCATCATCGGCCAGTTGGGCCGCAGGTCCGCGAGGGTGATCTGCACGGAGGCCTTTCCCGTCGTCAGCAGATACAGCCCGAAGGCCGTCCCTATCGCGTTGGACAACACGAGGGCCAGCGCCGCGCCGATCACGTCCCAGCCCAGCTTGATGAACAGGGGCTCCAGGGCCAGGAAGGACAGCAGGCTCAGCAGGTTCATCTGGAGGAAGAGCTGTGGGCTCCCGGCCGAGCTGAGCATGAACCCCAGGCTGGGCAGCATCTCCATGACGATCAGGCCGAGGAAGATCACGCGGGCGTAGGCGACGGTGGGCTCCAGCAGGTCTCCCCGGGCGCCCACCAGGTGCAGAAGGGGGCGGGTGAAGAGAAGCCCGATGACGCCCAGGGCACCCGCAGACAGGGCGAACAGGATGGTCGCCTGGGCCGCGGCCAGATTGGCTTGAGCCTGGTCGCGGGCGCCGACGTAGCGGGCCACGACGGCGCCGCTGGCCGCGCTGAGCGCCATCAGCACGCTGATCATGGTGAGCCGCAGGGAAGTGGTTAAGCCCGCCGCGGCCAGCGCGTAGGGCCCCAGCTGCCCCAGCCAGTACGCGTCGTACAGGCCAGGGAAGAAGAAGAGCCCCTGGCTGACGGTCATCGGCCAGCTTAGCTGCCAGATGTTGGTCCACAGCCGGCCGCTCGTGATGTCGAGCGCCTGCGTGCTCAGCCCCAGGCGGTGGGCGAGTACTCGGAGGGACACGACGGTACCTTTTCGGTGAAGAGGAATCTGTTCGGGGCTATCCCGCTCGCGGTGGACAGACGGGCAGCCCGGGCACCTTCGTGCGTATCCGGTAGACCGAGGTGCGCGCGGTGATGTACAGCGTGCGTCGATCCTCGTCGCCCCACGCGCAGTTGGCGGGGCGCTCCGGCGTCACGACCACGCCCAGGAGTTCGCCGTTCGGCTCGAAGACCCATACGCCTGTGGCGCCGGTGACGTACAGATGTCCCTCCACGTCGATCTTCATGCCATCGGGCGAGCCGGGCTGTGGATGATCCATGTCGGCGATGATGCGGGAGTTGGTCAGGGTGCCGTCGGGGCGGACATCGAAAGCGCGCACATGGCGGCGCGGTGAATCGTCGATGTACAACACCGCCTCGTCCGGCGAGAAGGCGAGCCCGTTGGGCCTATCGAAGTCGTCCACCAGTAACTCCAGCGTGCCGTCGGGCAGGATGCGGTAGACGCCGTTGCACGGCTGCTCCTGCTCCTCCGGTTGGATGCCGTACGGCGGGTCGGTGAAATAGATCGTGCCGTCCGATTTGACGACCACGTCGTTGGGGCTGTTGAGCCGCCTGCCCTGGTATCGATCGGCCAGGGTGATCACCGTGCCATCCGGCTCCGTGCGGGACACGCGGCGGTTGCCGTGTTCGCAGGCGATGAGCCGATCGTCCTGATCCAGCGTCAGGCCGTTGGAGTTACCGCTGGGCTCTCGCCACACCTCTACCGTGCCGTTCGGGCTCCACTTGTAAATGCGGTTGGCCGGGATATCGGAGAACAAGAGGTAGCCGTCCGGGTGCCACACGGGGCCTTCCGTGAATTGAAAGCCGGTGGCGATGCGCTCGGGGTCGCCGGGTTCGATCAGAGACTTCAGCTTCATGTGGGCCTCCTGGTCCTTCATACTGCGGGGTTAAACGGCGGCTCGATTGTACCACAACTGATCCGGGGATGCATTCCGGCGGAGGCGGGTGCAGGGCTTCTTCGATCGCAGGAAGGTCGAGGTCGACCGGGCTTGTGGTATAATGCTACAGGTGAGAGTGTGTCTGAGAAATGCCGTTGCTTCTGCTGTGGGGAAGCCCGGAGGGGCGGCGCCCCTCCGGAAAAAGCCCTTCTTCTGCCTTCGACCTGCCTGGCCTCGGCCTAGGCCCTTCGGAAAGGGCCGAGAAAGGCAGGTGCAGGCCGGAAAGGTGGAGTTTTCCGTGGAGGGGAGGACCCCTCCACACCTCCCCCTGTGGAGTTGGTCGTTGAGGGCGACCCTCAGATATCTTGCCGATAAATTTTCAGATACGCTCTAAGAAAGTCGTGACGTTGGCCCCCCTGGTGAAAGGTCAAGGGAAGCGTTTGGGCGTGGGAGCGTTATGCCTGTTCCGAGCAGGTGGAGCCCTGTGCTCCATTTGTGGCGGCGTGGGAGCCGCCGCTGCCGACTTTCCTTTGGCGGACTTGACATCTGCCCTGGGTGGCCGTATGCTTGGGTGCACGGGGCGGTGGAAAATTGACCGCTCCCGACCGGAATGTAGGTGAGACAGGTGTTCCATTTCGATTCTCAACTGTCGATCGTTATCCCCGTTCCTCATCGATCGTCGCATGCTCGCCGCTGGAGGGAGCACCCCCTCGCCGTGTGGGATTGGG
>JAADGJ010000006.1:16761-35287 GCA_013152435.1 Chloroflexota bacterium
CCCGCCAAGATATCATCCCCAGTTCTGATCTGGATACCCTGTGATCTGTCAGCGCGATCTCCTCATCCCATACCTTCGTTTCCTCGCGGGTGGTGACCTTCAGGAACGCCTGGTTGTGGGCAGGGGGATCCGTGTTCGCATCCGGTGGTAGCGTAGACGAAGGGCGGATATGCCAGTCTCGTTCGATCTTCTTGTTCGCCCATTGATCTTGAAGATTTCCTTTGCAAATTTCGGAAGCTGGAGGGAGTGTCCCCATGTCTGATGAGAAGAAGAAAGTCAAAAAGGTGGTCCTCGCTTACTCTGGAGGGCTGGATACCTCGGTCATCGTCCCCTGGTTGCGTGAGAACTACGATTGCGAGGTCATCTGCTTCTGCGCGAATATCGGCCAGGGAGAGGACCTGTCGGGGGTGGAGGAGAAGGCCATCGCTTCCGGCGCCAGCAAGTGTTACGTGGAGGACCTCCGCCTGGAGTTCCTGACCGATTACGTGTTCCCGACCATCCAGGCGGGCGCCGTCTACGAGCGGAAATACCTGCTGGGCACCTCGATGGCGCGTCCGCTCATCGCCAAGCGCCAGGTGGAGATCGCCGAGTTGGAGGGGGCCGACGCGGTGGCCCACGGATGCACCGGAAAGGGCAACGACCAGGTGCGCTTTGAGCTGACCTATCAGGCGTTGAACCCGCGACTGCAGGTGATCGCTCCCTGGCGGGAGTGGGATATCCGCAGCCGGGAGGACGCCCTGGAGTACGCGGCCAAGCACAACGTGCCGGTGACGGCGACCGAGCGGTCCATCTACTCGCGTGATTGGAACATCTGGCACCTGAGCCATGAGGGGGGAATGCTGGAGGACCCGTGGCAGGAGCCGGAGGAGGAGATGTACCAGCTCACGACGTCGCCGGAGGAGGCTCCTGATGAGCCTGAGTACGTCACCATCGAGTTCCAGCGAGGGGTGCCCACCCACATCAACGGCGTCGCGATGGGGCCGATCGAGATCGTGACGACGCTCAACGAGCTGGGAGCCAAGCATGGGATCGGCCGCGTGGATCTGGTGGAGAACCGGCTGGTGGGGATCAAGTCCCACGGCGTGTATGAGACGCCCGGCGGCACGATCCTGGTGGAGGCCCACCAGGCGCTGGAGCAGCTCTGTCTGGATCGGGATACCCTGCACTACAAGCAGCAGGTCGCGCTCAAGTACGCGGACTTGGTCTACAACGGCCAGTGGTTCACGCCGCTGCGGGAGGCGTTGGACGCCTTCGTGCGGGTCACACAGCAGAACGTAACCGGCACGGCGCGGTTGAAGCTGTATAAGGGCAATGTGATCCTGGTGGGCCGCAAGGCGCCGATGAGCCTCTATCGGGAGGATTACGCCACCTTCGGGGAGGACGACGTCTACAACCAGAAGGACGCCGAGGGGTTCATCAAGCTGTTCGGGCTGCCGATGAAGGTGCGAGCGCTGGTGGATATCGAGGGAACCGGCCGCAGCGCGTGGCGGGCGCCGGACTACAGCCAGTTCAAGCGCGACTGATCTCGCGGGAGAGGGATATGCAGCCGATCGATACGCCGTCCGTGACCTCTGTTCCCGGGTTCCTGGCCGCCGGCGTGGCGGCCGGGATCAAACCCCCTCCTGATCTGGATCTGGCCTTGGTGGTGTCGGAGGTGCCCTGCACGGCGGCGGCCGTCTTCACGCAAAACCGCTTCGCGGCCGCGCCTGTCCTGTACGATCGCACCGTCATCGGGTTCAACCCATCGGGGATCCAGGCGGTGGTGATCAACAGCGGCTGTGCCAACGCCTGCACGGGCACGGAGGGCATGGCCAATGCCCGGCGCATGGCGGAGATGGCGGAGCGTGCCCTGGGCCTGGAGGCGCACAGCTGCCTGGTGATGTCCACGGGCGTGATCGGCACTCAGTTGCCCATGGACAAGGTGCAGCGCGGCATCCAGGACGCGGTGCCCGAGCTGCGTCGATCCGGTGGGCAAGATGCGGCCCGAGCCATCATGACCACGGACACCCGACCCAAGACCGCCGGCGTGACCGCCGAGATCAAAGGGGCCACGGTGACCGTGGCGGGCATGTGCAAGGGCGCGGGGATGATCCACCCGAACATGGCGACCATGCTGGCCTTGGTGTGCACGGATGCGGCCATCACCGCCGATGCGCTGGATGTCGCGTTGCGCCGTGCCGTGGACGTGAGCTTCAACGCGGTGACGGTGGATGGGGACACCAGCACCAACGATACGGTGGTCGTCCTGGCCAACGGGCTGGCGGGCAACGATCCGATCCATGAGACCTCCTCTCCGGAGTTCGCCGCGTTTGAGGAGGCGCTGAGGGCCGTGTGCGTGGATCTGGCTCAGCAGATCGCCCGGGATGGCGAGGGCGCGACGAAATTCGTGGCCATCACGGTGAACGGGGCGGCCGACGACGCGGATGCCCGCCGAGTGGCCAAGGCCATCGCGAACTCTCCGTTGGTGAAGACGGCCTTGTACGGCGGGGATGCCAACTGGGGGCGCATCCTGTGCGCGGTCGGATACTCCGGCGCGGAGGTGGACCCCTCGCGAGCGGGGCTTTTCATCGCTTCCCAGAAGGCGGGGCTGGATTGGCTGCAGATCGTGGATCAGGGACAGCCGACGGCGTATGAGGAAGAGGAGGCGGCCGCGCGGTTCGCCCAATCGGAGATCGATATTCGGGTGGAGCTTGGGCTGGGGGATGGGCACGCCACGGTGTGGACCTGTGACCTCAGCCATGGATATGTCGACATCAATGCGCACTACCGCACGTGAGCCTCGTCATGCGTGCGGATGTGAGCGCGTGATGGGATGAGAGGAAACCGGTCGGCCCTCCGCCGCCAGGGCGGGGGGCCGACTGATGATGAAGCGGATCGAGACGGCCTCCAGTGGGGCCGTTGAGACGGTGTGTGCGGATCGGAGAGGTGCGGCGTAAGCGCTGACGAGTAGGACTGGGTAAGGAGGGATCATGGAGTACCGCAGGTTAGGACGAACGGGATTAAAGGTTTCCGAGCTGTGCCTGGGCACCATGCAATGGGGGTGGACGGCCACGAAGGAGCAGGCGTTCCAGATCATGGACGCGTTCGTAGAGGCGGGGGGGAACTTCCTGGACACCGCCGATGTCTACTCCCGCTGGGTGGAGGGGAACCCGGGCGGCGTCTCGGAGAAGATCATCGGTGAGTGGATGAAGGCGCGTGGGAATCGACATGAGATCGTCCTGGCCACGAAGGTGCGCGGCCGGATGTGGGAGGGACCCAACGGCGAGGGGCTGAGCCGTCAGCACATCATGAAGGCTGTGGAGGACTCCCTGCGACGCCTCCAGACGGATTACATCGACCTGTATCAGACCCATTGGTTCGATCCGGACACGCCCATCGACGAGACCCTGCGTGCCCTGGACGATCTGGTGCACCAGGGCAAGGTCCGCTACGTGGGCTGCTCCAATTATCCGGCCTGGCGGCTGATGGAGGCGCTGTGGACGAGCGATAAGTGGGGGCTGGCTCGTTACGATTCCCTGCAGCCTCACTACAATCTGGTTCATCGCGCCGAGTTCGAGCGGGAGCTGCGGGATGTGTGCCGGACGTACGGGATCGGCGTGATCCCGTATTCGCCCTTGGCCGGTGGCTTCCTGACCGGCAAGTATCGCAAGGGGCAGCCGCTTCCGGATACGCCGCGCGCCCAGGGGATCAAGGAGCGCTACTTCTCCGACCGGAATTTCGCCGTCATCGAGAAGTTGGAGTCGTTGGGGAAGGAGCATGGGAAGAGCGTGACCCAGATGGCGCTGGCCTGGTTGCTGTCCGATCCCGTCATCACCTCGCCCATCATCGGCGCGAACTCGGTGGAGCAGCTGAACGAGATCCTGGGGGCCGTGGGGGTGAGGCTCGATGAGGAGGAGAAGCGGGCGCTCGATGATTTGAGCGCCTGGGAGTAACGATTCGCGATCGGATAAGGGCCGGGGGGTACCATCTCCCGGCCCTTTGTTGTGGTCTTGGCCGATCCACGGGCGCTTGCTATAATCCGGCGGACGAAGCTCTCGTTTCAAGGATCGTGGAGGGAGAACATGTCCATCAGTTTCAGCACGTTGGCTTGCCCGGGCTGGACCCTTCAAGAGGTGATTCGCGCCGCCCAAAAGTACGGGTACGATGGTGTCGAGCTACGGGGGGCCGATCGTGAGCATATCTCGCCGGAGTTTACGCCGATTGAGCGTCGGGATGTGCGGCATCGCTTTGAGGATGCGGGCCTGCAGATCGTGGGGATCACCGCCTACACCCGATTCGCTCAGACGGATCCGGAGGTGCTGCAGGAGCAGGTGGACACCATGAGGCGGTACGTGGATCTGGCGGCCGATATCGGCGCGCCCCTGATCCGCACCTATGGCGGGCAGTATCCGGAGGACGTGGATCGAGAGGCTCTGTTCGATGCCATGGCGGACGCGCTGCGGCAGGCTGGGGAGTACGCGGCTCAGGCCGGGGTGAGGATCGTTTTGGAGACCCACGACGCCTTCGCCCTGGGAGCTGTGACCGCCGATATCCTCCGTCGGACGGACCATCCGGCCGTGGGGGCGTTATGGGATGTGATGCATCCCTTCCGCTTCGGCGAGCCCCCCGAGCGGACCTATCAGCATCTGCGCGGGTGGGTGTGGCATGTTCATCTCAAGGACGGGCATTTGCGCCCTGAGCGCGGCGCGGGCGGCCACGAGCTATGCCTGCCCGGCGAGGGGGATGTGCCCATCCGGGAGATCGTACGGCTGCTCATCGCGAACGGTTACCAGGGCAGTTGGTGTCTGGAATGGGAGAAGACCTGGCATCCCGAGCTGCCGGACACGGAGATCGCTCTGGATCGCTTCATGAAGTTGATCCGGGAATATCTGCAAGCGTAGGGAGCTCTTTCCCGTCCGCCGTTCTGGCGAGGTCATCACGGCGTGATCGAGTCATCCATTCATTGTGCGAAAGGGGTGGAATATGAGCGAAGTATCTCGCCTGGCCCCACGGCGGGGGCTGTACTTTGAGGAGTTCACCGTCGGTGATGAGGTGACCAGCGTCGGCCGTACCATCACGGAGGCCGATATCGTGGCTTTCGCTGCCCTCAGTGGGGATTGGAATCAGATCCATACGGACGCCGAATATGCATGCTCCACGCCGTTTGGCGAGCGCATCGCCCACGGCCTGTTGGGGCTTGCCGTGGCCTCCGGTTTGGCCGTGCGTTTGGGGTTCATGGAGGACACCGTCATCGCCTTTATGAAGATCGGCGAATGGCAGTTCCGCGCCCCGATCCGCATCGGCGATACCATTCGCGTGCGGGCCACCGTGCAGGAGACCCGGCCCATGCGCCGGCTGGGGGGCGGCTATGTGACCTTCAAGGTGGCCATCCTCAATCAGCGGGATGAGGTGGTGCAGCGTGGCACGTGGACCATCCTGGTGAAGTTCAAGCCGGAGGAGAGCGCGTAGTCCATCGCGCCGACCGAATGTGTGCGGACAAGGAAAACGCCGGAGGGAAGCCCCTCCGGCGTCTGTGTTGCTCAAATGAACGGCTGGTTGCCGAACGGCCTGGCCGTATGAGGGCTACGAGGCCGCCATGGGCGGCTTCGTGGGGATTCCGTCAGGCGGGCTGCTGCTCGGCCGAGGTCTGGGAGATCGTCGACTGCTCCAGATACTGGTCGATGGCGATCGCTGCCCGGCGGGCGGCGGCCATCGCGGTCACCACGAGGTCTGGCCCGTTGACGGCATCCCCGCCGGCGAAGACGCCGGGGAGAGAGGTCGCCCCCGTCTCCGGATCGACGCTCAGGAGCCCCCAGTTATGGGTCTTCAATCCCAGCTTCTTGCCGATCTTCTCCCACATGGAGTCGGGCCAGTACCCCAGGGCCAGGATCACGGTGTCGATGGGCACGGTGAATTCCGATCCCTCGATGGGGATGGGGCGCCGGCGGCCGGATTCGTCTGGCTCACCCAGCCGCATCCGGATCAGCTCCATGGCCCGGACGTGCCCTTGATCGTCGCCGAGGAAGCGCACGGGCGCCACCAGGTACTCGAAACGCACGCCCTCCTCCGCGGCCAGGACGCGCTCCCGCTTGTTGCCGGGCATCTCAGCCTCGGTGCGGCGGTAGTAGACGGTGGCGGTCTCACAGCCCAGGCGTAGAGCTGTGCGCGCACAGTCCATGGCCGTATCCCCGCCGCCGATGACGGCCACTCGCTTGCCGACCTCGAGCGGCGTCCTCATCTCCTCCGGCAGCATCTCCGGCGGCACGTGCGCTCGGGCAAGCCAATCGTTCGGGTTGTAGATCCCCTTGAGGTCGGTGCCGGGAGCTTTGAGCGGGGCGGGGTAGTTCGCCCCCACGCCGATGAAGACGGCGTCGAAGTCGTCCTTGATCTCCTCGAAGGGGATATCCCTGCCCACGCACGTGTTGCAGCGGAACTCCACCCCCTTCCGCTCCAGCTCCTCGATCTTCGCCTTCACCACCTCCAGAGGCAGCTTGAAGCGGGGGATGCCGTAGACCAAAAGCCCGCCTGGATAGGGCCATTTCTCGAACACGACCACGTCGTGCCCCCGTTTCACCAGCTCGTCGGCCACGCTCAGTCCGGCGGGCCCGGCCCCGATCACGGCCACCCGCTTGCCCGTGCGAGGGGCTACCGTGAAGGAGCGGGAGTCGTGCCGCCGCTTATAGTCGGAGACGAAGGCTTCCAGCTTCCCCAGCCCTACCGGGTGCCCGCGCTTCCCGACCACACAGGCGCCTTCGCACAGCCGTTCCTGAGGGCACACCCGCCCGCAGATTTGGGGTAGGTTGCTGGTCTCCTCGTAGACTTCGGCCGCGGCCAGGAAGTCGCCCTGGGCGATCAGCTCCATGGCTTTGGGGATCTGGTTGTGCACGGGACATGCCAGGCTGCACTTGGGGTTGGGACACCTCAGGCAGCGCATCGCCTCGATCATGGCCGTCTGCTCGTCGTACCCGAGGCTGACCTCGTCGAAATTATGAATACGCTCCTCCGGCGGCTGCATCGGCACCGGCTGATGGGGTATCTTCATTCGCGTCTTGCGATCTAATGGCTCTCGGAGCTCCTGGGGGACTGTTTGCTCCATGGTTTAACCTCCCTGGTCTTGTCCGTGAATGGCGTATCGTATCGCTGCCTGTAAAGTGAAAGAAAACCGAGTCCAGGCGGGGCAAGGCGAGGAAACACGGCCGGTGAACCTCGGGTCTTCCTGGCCCGTAGCCAGACGTGGTAAGGGCAGAAGCTTGAAATGATGTGTGCAGCGATGTATGGCATTGGGGGAGGGATAACGGAGTGCCCTGACCTGGGCGGCTCAGCCGGCGATGAAAGGTCCCTGCCTTGCCGGTCCATTGATGGCCAAAAGGGCCTGCGTCAGCCCGCTGCAGGAGGCCACCCTCAGCACTCCTTGCTAAATTGCGTGTGATTCTTCACGAGTAGTCTACCATGGAGCATGGTGGATGTCAATGATACGGAGGCGTGTTGCCGGGGATTTTTCAAGGCCGGAGATGGGAGCCGGGGAGGGCACGCTTTGTTGGGCCTGGATCCGGCAGTGGGGCGGCGGCAACGGGCCCATCCGTTATGAGCTGGCCGCCACCGGCACGTATTCCACTACCACGGAGGCCAGGGTGATCTCCCCTGCCGCCTCCGGCGTCAGCGTCAGCTCGATCTCGCTCCCGTTCAGCTCAGCGCCAGGCTGATCGAACAGCACCACCACGGTCTGCGGGTTCTCGCCGGGGGACAGTGCGATGCCCTGGCGGGTCAGCAGGTTCGCAGACAGCGCGGCCGGGCGCTCGGCCGGAGGAGGCACGATCTTCAGCTTGTGTAAGCCTGTCATCGGCGGCTCGTGGGTTGTCCAGAACGCCCCGTCCCGGCTGTAGCGGAGCGGCTGGGCGGGCCCCGAGGCGACGTCGGCCAGCCAGTCGGCCTCGCCGGCCCGCGCCTTCAGCACGATCCACAGCGTTTGTTTCCCTTCGACGTCCACCGGCTCGTCGAAGCGGGCGGAGACCCAGCCGGGCTCCTGTGTCACGTCGGAGCCATCGATGGAGGCGGTGGCCAGCGCGTGGCCGTCGGGGGCTCCGGAGGCGTCCCCTTGCAGTTCCAGGATCAGATCGGCACTCGCGTCGACCGAGAGATAGAGGTCGATTCCGGCCACGCGGCGGTCGGCCTGCGGCGTGACCGGTTGAGCCAGGCTGAAGATGCCGGAGACGCGAGCCCGGGCGAGCGTCGCCTGTTGCGCCCACCGCGCGTCGGGGTCCAGCCGATCATCGTCCATGGTGCCGCTAAGCTCGAATTGCACCTTCTGAACGCGCACGTGGGGCGCGGCGTCATCGACGCCCGCGGGCGTGACGAATTTCCCCTGCTGGCCGCGCCGGAACAGCGTCAACGTCACGGTCTGCTCATCGCCGTGGCGTCGAAACGCCACCGAGGTGGACAGGGGGTCCTCGCCGGTGAACTCGATGGTATTCACGTAGTTCAGCGATATGGAGGGGCTTCCGCCCGTCTCCACGATCTCCAGGAAGCCGGGGGTGTCCGAATAAGCGACGAGATGCGGGAAGCAGAGCCCTTCCTGAGCCGGAGATGACTCCAGGAACTCGTTCAGCTCCCGGCTGAAGTCGGGCAGCGTAACCTCGCCGGCCAGGTCGCCGTTGTACGTCCACAGGATGGGCTCCTTCCCCGTGGCCTGGGCGAAGGGGATCGACGACAGAGGGAGCAGCTTGCCGCCCTCTCGGGTCTTGGGCACGATGAAGTTGTCGTCTTGATCCTTCTCCGGGACGCTCTGGGCGATGACGAACCGCACGTTGGAGGGGTAGCTCTGGCAATCGATCCGGGTCTTCGCCTCGAAATCCGCCTGGCTCAGCGCGTTGGACAGCGTGACCTCGATCTTCTGCGTGAGCAGGTTCAGGGTCTGGCCCGCGCCGAGTGTGATGTGCTCCTCCGCGAAGCGAAGCCCCTCCCAGGGGCGGATCTTGAGCGCGCCGCCGCCCGTGACCGACACGTTCCGTACATTGCGCAGCCCGTGAAAGTCGATGATGTAGACCTTCTCGTCGTTGCTGGCCGGAGATACGGTGGCTCCCCAGAGCGATATATAATCGGCCAGGGGGCGATTCCCAAACGGGAGACCGCGCACGGTAAAGGGCGTCGCGGTGATGATGCTGTTCTTGGGCAGCCCGGCCAGGCCGGGTACCGCGGCCGGGAGCAGCGGGAAAGAGGCCCGCGAGGCTCCCACCGAGGCGACAGCGGGGACGGCGGCGATGACGGCCATCTCCATGAACATCTGAACGGCGGCATCCCCGCTCCACGCGGCCGCGAGGCCACGCGTAGGTGCGCCCATCACCTGAGTGCTCTGCGCGACGGCCTCCTGCGATTGAGCGATCGCCATCTCTTGACTCCTATTAGCTTGCCTTAGAAAAACCACTAAGGCACTAAGACCCTAAGATAGGGAAGGCAAAAGTGCGCTATGGGAAGCTTACGGGTGAGTGTTAAGAAGCGGCCTTGAAATTAATGCTCTTCTTGGTGTCTTAGTGGCTTCGTGGTGTGCTTTTCAAGCATATTCTTGTGTAGGGCGACGCGTGCGTCACCTCTCCTGCTTAGCTGGCCGAGACGAGCAAGTTCACCGTCTCCCCGGAGGGGACCTCCACGCCCTCGCCCGGCTCGCTGCTGATGACCGGGCGTTCCGCGTACTCGGGCGGGGCCGTGTAGCGAACGGCGCCTGTGGCCTCGTCCGTGCTGGTCGTGATGGGGACCGCCTGGCCGTGAGCGTCGAGCACCTGGCCCAACGTCAGCCCACGCCCGGCCAGCAGATCCAGCGCGTCCTGTAGCCCTCTGTTGAACAGATCCGGGACGCGCGGCAGGGCGCCGGCCTCCTCAGCCCGGGGGACCACCACATCGACCACGGCGGCGCCGCCCGGCTGGACCCGCACCCCGCGCCTGACCGTCGCGGAGAACCCGCTGGCAATGGTGGGGGTGACGCGCACATCGTACAGCCCCGGCGGCAGATGGGAGATGACGTATCGTCCGCGCACCCGGCGTCCGAAGTACGTCTGCTCCACGTCGGCGGCGGCGCTGGCCGCGACCGCGCTGATCTCCCCGCCCGTCAGTTCCCGTCCGGGCTCCTCGCCGTCCTCGGCGCGCACGGTCACGACGATCCATCCCGGCCTCTCCGACTCCAGCGCGGCCATCTCCTGATACAGCGCCTGGATGGCATCGATCAGGGCGTTCCACGCCTCGGCCGTGATGGTCTCGTTGGGAGCGACCTCCTTTAGCTCATCAAACACATCAGGCATAACGTTCATGCTCCTTTGTTTTGGATCTGGGCGCGCGCTCCTTCTCTTCACATGTCACGGTTCTCCTGTAGGGGCGGGTCTCAGACCCGCCCCTATACCCACCTCTTAAGAGGGTGGCCTACGGCTGCTCGATGCCGAAGTAGGAATACGCCGCGGCGACCGCGGTGCCCAGCCAGGTCCATCCGGTGTTGAAGACGAGCTCCGGCACCTGGGCGCGCATCACGGCGACCAGGAAGGCCACCAGGCCGATGACGAGCCATACGACCAGGTAGGCCCAGCCGACGATCTCCTGCACGGGCAGAGAGGCCCGCTGAGGGGCGACCACACGGCTCAAGGCCGTCACATTCCGCCGCAACTGGTTGCCGCTCCTATCTCCGGAGGGCGGCTTCAACGCCAGACCCACGGCGACCACACTGCCTACCAGCCCCGTCACCAGGTTGGCGGCCAGCAAGGAGTTGTCGGTATAGGCGACGTTGGGGTTCACGAACGCGTTGTAGATCCCGGCTCCCAGCAGGACGGCATAGATGATCAGCACGGCCAGGGACAGGATGGCGCCGAAGACTTGGGGGGCTTTCTTTGGCATGGGTTTTTCTCCTTGCCACTGTGTGAACAATGGCGGGTTTCTCTGCACAAGAATGATGGTCTTGAATGGATGCTCATCGGGTGCACGGCCTTGCTCCCCTGCGATGAGGGGCCGGCATGCTGGACGCTTGCTTACGTGATTCCGGTCTCCCGCAGGAGCGCCTGTGCCCGTTCGATCAGGACCTGGGCGAAGGACTCGCTCACGGTCAGTGCTCGAGCGATCTCCTCGACGGAGGCGTGAGCCAGCGCGGCCGCGTCCCGAATGCCGGCGGCGCGGAGCCTCTTCGCCCGCGCGGGGCCGATTCCGCTCACCGCCTCCAAGTCTGGGACCTCGGCGATATCCCGGCTGCCGGTCGAGATGGCAACCCGCACCCGGATCGCCCGCTCGACCTCAGGCAGGGGGGCGCCCGGCAACGGGGCCTGGTCGATGACGGTACCCTCGGGGATAGGAGACGACTGCGACGTCTCGCTCCAGCGGAGGATCCGTCCCTCCGTCGCCTCCTCCATGAGGGCTCGCGCCTCGTCTCGGTCCAGACAGATCACGTCGGGCAAGGACGGGCGGGCCACCATCAGCGTGACGGTCGCTCCGTTCGGGATCTCGGTGCCGGGGGCCGGCGACTGGCCGAGCACGATGCCCTCGGGCCGCTCGCTGGAGGCGCCCCGGATCGCCACTCGGAGCTCGACCTGGAACTCCTCGGCGAACTTCTGCAGGATCTCCTCCGCCTCCCTCTGATCCAGACAGATGAGCTCCGGAAGCCCACGCAGCGGCTCGGCGCGCTCGGTGGCGACAACGAGGGCGACGGCGACCCCTTCCGGCGAATAGGTCGCGGAGAGGGCCGCGGGCTTCTGCGCCAGGATCGTGCCCGGAGGGCGATCGCTCGGCGAGGGCTCGATGCTCAGATCCCTCAGTTCCACCTGATTCCGGTCCGCCCACTCCTTCAATCGCTCCTCGACTTGGTCCTCCTCGATGTGGAGGCAGCGCAGGTCCGGGAAGGGCGGCCGGCGGATCATGAGCAGGACGCCTTCCAGCTCCTCCCCGATGGGCGTCCCCTGGGCCGGCCGTTGCCGGATCACCGTGTCGGGGTCGCGCGGGCTGGGATGCCGCCGGAGGCGGATGCGCTCGTCCCAACGGATGTCGAATCGGGCCACGAACTCGCGCAGGCGGTCCTCCGCTTTCTCCCGGGACATGCAGCGCAGCTCCGGCATCCGGGCGACGGCGGCGACCACCAGGGTGACGACCGTGTTGGGGGCCACCTCGGCCCCGGCGGCGGGGCTCTGCTCCAGGACGAGGTTCGCTAGGGCCGGATCGGTCACCCGGCGGGTCTCGACGCGCACGCGCAACCCCGCCTCGGCGAGCATCGCCCGAGCGTCTGATTCCGTGCGCTCCACCACGTCGGGCACGGTTACCCGGGCCAGGCGCCACAGGGCGATGCGCACGGACGTCCCGCGAGGGACCTCGGTCCCGGCCGCGGGCTCCTGGGCGGCGACGCGGCCATCGTCGGAGGCGGCGTCTGTTGGGCGTTCCTCCACGTCTGGGGCGAGCGTCAGCCCGGCGGCTGTCAGCGCGGCTTCCGCCTCTCCTCGCGTCATGCCGATCAGGTTGGGCACGGCCACGCGGCGCAATTGCCAGACGACGATGCGGACCACACTTCCCCGCGGGACCTCTGTCCCCGCGGCCGGCTCCTGGGCGGCGACGCGGCCATCATTGGCCGCCTCGTCTGTGGCTCGCTCGCCGACGTCCGGGTCCGGCTCCAGGCCCACGGCCCGAAGCGCTTCCGCGGCTCCCTCCAGCGTCATGCCCGCCAGGTCGGGGACGACGACATGGGGGAACTTCCACACAGTGATGCGGATCGCCGTCCCCGGGGGCACACGCTCCCCCGGCTCAGGCGACTGTCTCGCCACCCGGTCGTGATCGGCCAGAGTATCCGTCTCCAGTTCCTCGATGGTCGGATCTAAGGTCAATCCGGCGGCCGTCAGCGCGGCTTCCGCCTCTTCCCGGGTCATGCCGGTCAAATCGGGCACGGCCACGCGTTGCGGGATGGCGACCACCAGCCGCACGCGGATCGTCCCTGAGGAGATCTCGGCCCCCGCCGTCGGCTCCTGGGCGACCACCGTGCCGACGCCCTCGGCCCGCTCCTCCTCCGTGATCTCCACGTCCTCCACGGTCAGCGCGTGGTCCTCGGCGAAGCGCCGGATCGCCTCCCGGGCCTCGTCAGGCGAGAGGCCGGCCAGGTCCGGGAAGCGCGGGAAGGAGATGGCGGCCAGCAGGATGTCCACCGCGTGTCCGACCGGCACGACGACGCCCACACCTGGCTCGGTGGAGATCACCGGCTGATCCGGAAAGCGGGGCCAATCCTCGGGATCCAATACGTGCCCGTGGGCCTCCATGACCCGGCCGATGGTCAGGCCGAGCGCCGCCAGGCGATCCAAGGCGGCGGCGAACGAGGCGCCGAACAGACTGGGGATCTCCCGGCGGTCGGTCGCACGCGCCAGAGCGATCTCCACGGTGGCCGGGGTGCCCTCAGCGATGGTGACCTCGGCCGACGCCTCCAGGTAGCCGGTCGTGGGGCGCGGCTCCACCGTCACCGAATACCGGCCGGGCTCCGGGTTGGCGATCAGGTAATAGTCGCCGACGCGCACACCCGGCGGTAGAAGTGCCTCCGGATGGTCCACGGGCGCGGCCGAAACCGCCTCGATCCACGTCGCGGGCACGATATCGCCCGTCACCGCGTCCCGGACGAGGACGAACAGGCTGTTGGGCACGCGCTCGGCCAGGGCGGCGACGTCGTCGTAGAGCTGCAGGATCGCCGCCCGCAACGCGTTCCACCCCTCGGGCATGATCGGGTCGTATCGGACGACGCGAAAGCGGTCGAGTTCTGAACGGCGGTTAGCCATGGGCCACTCCTCGTTGGCGTGGAGCATCTAGCGTGGAGCGTGGGACATGGAGCGAAAATTCGCTCTACGCTCTACGCTTCACGCTCCACGTCCTTTCTTCGCGTTCCAATCCAGGCGCCATGTATGGATCGATGACAGTGGCGGGTCGTCCGCCGTGGCCGGGTAAGTGCGAGTCAGCCAGGGCCGGATGAGCCAGAATACACCCGATGGGGCCTCGTGGAAGTCAGGGTGGTCGCTCACCTCCGCCTGCAGCGATTCGGGCACGAGCACGCAGTCCAGCTCGCCGGCCAGATACGTCTTGATGGCCAGCTCCGGGTCGGCGATGCGCAGGAAGCGGACCTGCTCGATCTGGATCGAGTCGGCCGCGTGCCATAGGGTGTTTCGGGCCAGGATCACCTGCGACGAGTCCATGGCCGTCAGCACGTAAGGGCCGCTGGTCAGGAGAGCGTCCGGTTGGCCCCATTCCTCTCCGGCCTCCTCGACCCGCTCCCTGGGCACCGGGAAGGTCGCCGGGTGGGCGAGCAGGGCCAGGATCTGCTCCGCCTCCACGGGCTCGCTGAACGCCACGCGCAACGTCTGGTCGTCGAGGGCTTCGGTGTTCATCCCGGCCAGGGAGATCCCGAAGCGCTCGCTCAGGTCGTCGCCCATCGCCTCGACGGCCCGGCCGAGCGTGAAGGCCGCGTCCACGGCCGTGATGGGCGCCTCGGCGACCACGCCCGCCGTCCGATCCCATCGCGCCCAGTGAATATCCGGGCGCAGGGTGAACGTCCACACCGCGCCGGCCTCGTCCACTTCCCATTCCGCAGCCAGGCTGGGGGTGATCCCGCCGTCTTCGGGAGAGCGCTCCGTCAGCCCCTGGAAGAGCAGCCCGGCCAGGATGCGCTCCGAAGACGTGCGCGCCCGCAGCGGGTCCAGGGTCTCAATGGGATCGGGCAGGTTGAGATCGAGGGTGATCCGCTCCTCGGGTGGGACAGCACGCCCGGCGGCGACGAGCAGATGTACCGTCCCGCCCTGGCTCACCTCCATGTCCTCGCCCGGCTCCGTGGCGATGACGGGCGCGGCGGCCTGGGCGGGGTCGGGAGCCAGGAACCCGCCGCCCAGTCGCCCCGTGTCGGTGACGGTCACCGCTCGGCCGTGGGAGTCCACCACGCGGCCGGGGCGCAACTCCGCGGCCTCCAGATGGTTCAGCGCCTCCTGCAACGGGCGTCCGAACAGGTCGGGCACCCGCACCTTGCCGGGCGTCGGCGGCGCCAGGTAGATCGTGATCTCGGTGGGGCGGCCGGAACGCACCGTCACCTCCCGAGTCTGAGGGGCGAACCCGCTGGCCTCCGTGGGCGTGATGGTGACGCGATAGTCGCCCGGGTCCGCGGGGCCGATGAAGTATCGCGCGCCCAGGCGGACCACGGGCAGCTCCCCGTCCGGCGCGTCCGCGGGCCGGACTGTCACGCGGGCGATCCGCGTCTCCGGCACCAGCGCGTCGGTGGCGCGCACGCGCACGACGACGGTGATATACCCCGGCCGGGTGGCGAGCTCGTCCGCGCGCTCGTACGCGCCCAGGATGGCGGCGCGCAGCGCGTTCCACGCCACCGCGGTGATGGGGGCATCGGGTTGTGCCCGGTAAGCCGTCAGATCCGGTGGTTGTGTGGACATAAGCACGTCCTTTATCTCAGGGCCAGCCGGCCGGCCCGGCTGATCAGCACCGTGGCTTGGGTCGCATTGACCCCCAGCGCGCTGGCGACCAGCGTGGCGTCCGCGCTGGCCAGCTCGTTGACGGAGGCCACGCCGCTCAATACCAGGCGTTCCGCCAGGTGCTCGTTGATGCCGGGCACCGTCATCAGCTCCGCCAGACGGTCGGCGAACACCGCGCCGGTGAAGGTGGTCCGCACGAACGGCTCGTCCTCGCCCGTCAGGTCGATGATCTGCACGACGTTATCGGCGAAATTCGCCACGTAGGCGTATTTCCCGCCGGATCCATCCGGGCGACGCGGCTCCACGACGACCCCGGCCGGCGCACCTCCCAATTGAACCGTCTGCACGGCCAGGGTGCCCGCGTGCACGACAGCCAGGCCCTCATCGATGGCCACGCATACCCGAACGCCATCGGACGTGATGGCGATGCCCGAGAGCAGGAAGCCGTCCTGGGTAGCCACCCGAGGCGCGACGCCGGGGATCGTCTTCGGCTCGGCCTTGGGATCGCCCCTCAGGTCCACGCGCACCAGGCTCCCGGTCTGCAGGTTGAAGTTGATGACGTAGGCGAAGCGTCCATCGGGGCTGACCGCCAGCTCCTGCGGGCTGGTGCCCGCCTGGAAGCTACGGATATCGCCGTCGGCGGGGATGTGGAGCAAGAGGTGACGGGAGACGTCCGTGATGTAGGCGTCGGTGCCTACGACATCGACGAAGACCGGGGCCCCCCTCGAGAGGACCTTCGTCGTCGCGTTCTTCGCCAGGTCGATGCGTATGGCCCGGCCCTGGGTGGGCGCGGTGCCGTAGAGGAACCTCCCGTCGGCCGTGATGTCCAGGCCGTAGCAGACGGCCGTGGCGATGAGCGCGCCCGGGATGGCGCGATGCCGGGCGGTGTCAATGATCGCGACGGCGCCCTGATTCCCACGAGCCTGCACGCCTCTTCCCAGCGCGCCCGCCAGCTTGGCCGCCGCCAGCCCGGCCACGCCCGAGGCGAACCCGACGCTCGCCTCCTCGGCGATGATCTCGCTAAAAGCGCCGCTGCTGATCGGAGAGGCCAGCTCATAGAACCCCGTCGTCCCTCCAATGCCCGGGCTGGTGCTCTCCATGAGCGAACCGGAGTCCAGCTCGATGCTGGCGTCCCTCCCGCCCTCGACGCTGGAGCGGCCGATGGTGACGCCGGACCAGTCGATGATCCCGGTCTCTACGGGCCTCCACTCCACCGCGCTACCGATCTTGCTCACCATGGTGAATTCCGGCAGGATCACGGACGCGTAGGCCCGCGCTTGGGACGGGTGGAAGACGATGTTAAGCAACGGCGTGCTCCCGGTATCGATGGTGGTGATGACGCGACGACGGCGGGTGTCGATGACGGTGATGCCAGTGCTGCCGCCGCTGGCGGCGCCCTGGCTGAGCACGTACAGCAGGCTTCCGTCGGGGCTGAGGGCCAGCCGCGTCGGCCGGGCCACCGGGATCTGTCCGACCAGCACCGGCTTCCGCTCGGTGGGCTCCACCCGTCCGGCGACCAGGATGTCCACCGCCTCTCCGCCGGCGATGGTCATGCCCGCGCCCGGCTCCGTGCTCACCACCAGGCGGTTGCCGTAGTCCGCCTCCCATGTCTCCGGGTCGATCTCCTGGCCGTGGGCGTCCAGCATGCGCTGCACGGGGACCCCCGCGGCCTCCAGGATGGCGCGCGCCTCTCGCAGCGTCTTGCCGAAGACCATGGGCACCTCGGGAGCGCGCGGCTGCTCCCAGAGCAGGAATTCGACCAGGGCGATGTCGTCGCTGACGGTCACGCGCTGGGTCTGTATCTGGTATCCGCTCTGGGGCGTGGGCTCCACCGTGACCTCGTACTCGCCCGGCGTGTCAATGGGGATCAGATAGGCCTGGTCGCCGCCCGAGGCCCGCTGGCCAGGTTGCATGAGGGTGTTCGTCTCCACGGAGACGGCGTACACGGCGTGGATGGCCTCCGGCGGCAGGATGGTCTGGGTATCGCGGTCCCGCACGGTCACCAGGATGCCGGCCGGCGTGCGCGTGCGCAGGTCCTGCAGGGTCGCCCGCAGCTCTTTTAGCGCCCGGATCATTGCGTTCCAATCGTCCGCGGTGATGGGCGCGCCCGGCTGAGCTTCCTTAAGGTTCGGCTTCTCAATCGCCATCTTGATCCCCTCCGATCTGAATATCCCAACGCACTTGCAGAGCGAAATCGTGTGTCTTCATCACAGGTGTGGGCAGCAACGCCCGGCTGAACAGCACATCGGCGGCATCGAACAGCCCGATCTCGCGTAATGTCACGTCCCCCTCGGGCGGCTCGTTCGTATCCAGGGTCACGACGACCCGCACGGTCAGGCTCCCTTCGTCCCCCTCGACGACCTGCTTGTCGGCCTCGGCGATGGCCTTGCGATACACCTCGGCGGCCAGCGCCGTGTCCTCCGCCGTGGGAGCCGCGTCGCCGCTGCCCACGGCCACCGTCGCCAGCGCCTGGGTGGAGCGTCCCAACAGCAGGTCGGCCAGGAGACGCTGCCCGCCGGCCACGATGCGGTTGTGGACCACCTGCCGAGCGATCACCTGACCGGAGCGGTCGAGCAGGGTGAGGGTCACGTGGCCCGTAAGCGAGAGGTGGCTGGTTGGTTGGGTTTGTGTCATGGGTGCATCCTTCTAGGGATTGCGTATTCCGTATTGCGTAGTGCGTATTCCGTAGATATTACGCAATACGAAATACGCACTACGCAGTATCGTGCTGCTAAACCGTCATCGCGCTTCCAGCCGCTGTGGCGCCCAGGGATTCCTTCATGTCAGGTATGGCATATACGACGCGAGCGCGGACGCCGGCGGCTCGGACCCGCTCGATCTCCCGTGCTACCCGTTCGTGCGGCAGCGTCGCCGGCCGCGTCTCTACCGCCTGGTTGGTCGCCAGATCGATGTAGGTGATGCTGCGGTCCAGCAGGTTGAGCACCTGGGCCTGGTGCTGATCCGGAGTCAGGTAGATGCGGGTCGGCCACGAGCCGGCGGCGATGGTGGCCACGACGGCATCCTCGGGCGTCACGGCCGGGTCCTGCACGATCAGCCGCTCGACGACCTCCAGGTCCACCACGGTGACCTCG